>SMWH01000132.1 GCA_004357005.1 Gammaproteobacteria bacterium | reverse complement strand
GCGCCTTTGTCTCCACTGTCCGCTATGGCCACGATCAGACGATCGAAAATCCCGGCCGCCCGGTGCACCAGGTCCATGTGACCCCGTGTGATGGGGTCAAAGGTGCCCGGGTAAACCGCCAGGTGCGGGTCGGGGTGTGTGTTTGCGTTGCTGGATGCCATGGGGAGCGTCACCTTAGCGAAAGGCCCTCGAAATTGCATCCCGCGCCCAGGATCTGGCAGGTTGTTGAAAAACTCTCAAGAGTACGAGACAAGGCCCAAGCTCAAAAATGGCTGGCGAAAAAGTGGAATGTATCCCTGGTACATGAGCATTTGGAGCCGGTTTTCAACCGCCGTATCGTGCCGCCGGAGAGTTTTTCAAGGCGTTACGAAGAGGTGATAGCCCACCTCGCCGGCAGTCTTGCTGCGCAACAGGACCCAGTCATCCGGCACCGAGGGCACGCCTGTCTCGCGTTCCACTTCCAGATAGATCCGGGCATCCGGCGCCAGCCAGCCGCCGGTGGAAAGAAGCCGGCACAGATCGGGCAACTGCTCACTCCCAAAGGGGGGGTCGGCGAAGACGATGTCGAAAGGCTCCGGTTCCGCCTCCCCCAGAAAGTGCTCCACGTCCTGATTGACCACCTGCACTTGCTCCGCGCCCAAACGCCCCCGGGACGTACTCAGACCCGCGGCCACGGCCGCCGATGATTCCACCAGCACCACCCGCCGGGCGCCCCGGGACGCGGATTCGAAACCCAGCGCGCCGGTGCCGGCGAAAAGATCCAGGCAACGAGACCCTTCGATTCGCGACTGGAGCCAGTTGAACACGGTCTCACGGACACGATCCGGGGTCGGGCGAAGACCCGGCACATCGGGCACCGGCAGGTACTGCCCGCGCCATTCACCGGCAATGATCCGCACCTGGCCCGGCGGAGATTGTTCCCTGCTGCGCATCGTCATGGACCCGCCTCCTGCGGTGATAGCATACCCGGGTTGTTGATTTCAGGGATGATCTGCCACATGAGTACCGATACACACGGGGCCACGGCCCTGGAGACCCGGCTGGAGCGGCCCCGCGCCTCCTTGGGGGATCGTCTCCAGAACCTGCTGTTTGGCCGGCAATCCGTCAGCGAAGAACTGATGGAAGACGTGGAAACGGCGCTGCTCACCGCCGATGTGGGCGTGAACGTGACCCGGCGGATCAGCGACGATCTGCACGATCGCGTCCGCCGCAAGGACGTCAGCAGCCCTGCGGCCGTGTACGCGGCCCTGCGCCGGCAGTTGACGGGAATCCTGAGCGGTTGCGAACAGGCCTGGTCCCCCCAGCTTCCCGCGGGAACTGACGGAACCTATGTGGTTCTGGTGGTGGGCGTGAACGGTTCCGGCAAAACCACGACCATCGGCAAACTGGCCCGCCGGTTTCGCGACGAAGGCCGCAGCGTAATGCTCGCCGCCGGTGATACCTTCAGGGCAGCCGCGGTGGAACAGCTCCAACGCTGGGGAGAACGGCACGACGTTCCGGTGATCACCCAGAGATCCGGCGCCGATGCGGCTTCGGTCATTTTTGATGCCATGGCCTCGGCCCGTTCACGCGGCATGGACGTGTTGATCGCGGATACGGCGGGCCGTTTGCACACCCGTTCCAACCTGATGGAGGAACTAAAGAAGATCAAGCGGGTCATTCAGAAACAGGACCCCTCCGCGCCTCACGAGATCATGCTGGTCATCGACGGCACAACCGGCCAGAACGCCCTGACCCAGGCCCGCAAATTCAACGAGGTGTTGGGTGTCACCGGGATCACCATCACGAAACTCGATGGAACGGCGCGCGGCGGGATTCTGTTTTCCATCGCGGAGGATCTTGGCATTCCTATCCGCTTTGTGGGTGTCGGCGAGAGCGCGGAGGACTTACACCCTTTTCGTGCGGCCGAATTCGTGGATGCCCTCTTGCCGGAATCGCCAGCATCTGAGAGTTAAGGACACATGAAATTTATTAAATGGCTTTTTTATCTGCTGTTCGGGCTGGTGATCTTCATCGTCGTCGCCGCGGTGCTGGTACCGCTGCTGTTCGACATCAACGACTACAAGCCGACGATTGCTGAGGAAGTGGAGAACCGCACGGGCCGCGCTATCGGTATCGAGGGCGATCTGAAACTGACCGTGTTCCCCTGGCTCGGCGTGGAAACCGGGGCCCTGTCCCTGGCCAACGCCGCCGGTTTCGGTGACGAGCCCATGCTGACCGTGGATGCCGCAGCGGTTCACGTCAAACTCATCCCGCTGATATTCGACCGCGAATTTGAGATCAACACCATCGTGCTGAACGCGCCACGCCTGCATCTGATCAGAAACGCCAACGGCGCCACCAACTGGGAGGATCTCACCGGCGAGGACGCCGGCGACAGCGCAGCCGCTGCGGGTGGCGTGGCTATATTGACCATTGGCGGCATTCAGATCGAGGACGGACAACTGGTCTACGAGGATCGCGGCACGGGTCAGACCACCCGGCTGGAAGCGATCGAAATGGATTCCTCGGCCATCGAATTCGGCGAGCCCAGCGATGTGGAACTGTCTTTCGATTTCAAAGACGGCGCGGGCACCGACGCAAGGATAACCCTGGCGACCAAGCTAACCGTGCACCTGGCGCGCAAGCTGCTGGAAGCCGGTGACCTCGAACTGAATATCAAAGGCCAGGCGGCGGGCATGACCCTGGACGTGAGCGCCGAGGGCGCGCTCACGGTGGATGCCGGCACCCAGACGGTGACGGCCCCCGACTTGTGGATCAGCGGCGAAACGTCCATGCCCGATCTGGACGCAAGCTTCGATCTGCGCGGAGATGTGAACGCGAACCTCACATCCTGGACCGTGCAGGTGTCCGGGATGACTTTGCACGCACAAGGTCAGTCCGGTGAACAGCCCTTCACCGTGGACGCTCGTGGCAAATTCAACTCAAAACCCGATGGTCATTCGTTGATACTCGAAGAGTTCACCGCCGAATCGGAACTCAACGGGTTGCCGGTGTCCGTTGCCGGACCCTTGAGGCTGTTTTTCAAACCCGATGCCCAGAACTTCGCCGCGGACAAGCTGCAGCTGACCTGGGGCACGCTCCGGGCCAGCGGCAACGCGACCGGACGGCTGTCAGGGGATTGGCGCATCAACACCGAACTGCAGATCATGCCGTTCAACCCGAGGCAGCTGCTGAAGGATCTGGACAGCGATTGGGAGACCACGGACCCGGACGTCCTGTCCACGGCTTCCGGGGGCATCACGCTCAACGCGCGGGCCGGTTCCGGCACGCTCAAGCTGAAAGCCCTGAACGTGGATGACAGCACCCTCAACGGCCAGATCAGCGTGAACAGCTTTGTCGGACCCGATGTCAGCGTGCAACTCGAAGTGGACGCCATCAATCTTGACCGCTATATGCCCCCCTCCGACGAGGAAGCCGTGGCCACGCCCACTGCGGCAGCCGCCGTCGGCGCGGCCCAGTTGCCCGTGGAACTGCTGCGTTCGCTGATACTCGACGGCAATATTCGGATCGGGTCGGTGACCATGACCAAACTCACCGCCACCAACATGAACTTCGCCCTCGCCGCGGCGGACGGGATCCTGCAGATCACGCCCACCGCCGATTTCTATTCCGGGAAGTACCGCGGTGACATGCGCCTGGACGCCACCGGCGACACGACCCGGTTCAGCATTAACGAACGCATCACGGGCATCAACGCCGAGCCGCTGACGAAAGACATGCTGGGTGAAGCCCGCATCGCCGGCACCGGCAATCTGCAGATGCAAGTGCAAGGTAACGCCGATGACCCGCTCCGAAGCGCCACCGGCAACTACGAGTTCGGATTCACCGACGGCGCCGTGATCGGCGTCAACATCGGCCAGCTGATCAGGCGCGGCAAAGCCCTTTTTGAGGGCCGCCGGGCCACCGGCGATGAACGCGGGGTCCAACAGACCGACTTCAGCGAACTGAGCCTCAAGGGAACGCTGGCCAACGGGATCATGAACGGCACGGTGGCGCTCAAGGCGCCACTGCTGCGCATCGACGGCAACGGCACGATTAACCTCGAAGACGGCACCGTCAATGCGCTGATCAAACCGGTGCTGGTGGAATCCTCCCGGGGTCAGGGTGGCGCCGAGCTGGCGGATCTGTCGGGCATCCCCATCCCCATCCGCGTATCGGGCCCCGTTTTCTCGCCCAGCTACAGCATCGACTTCGCGGCCCTGATTCAGGAAGAAGCCACCAAGACACTCCAGGAAGAACTGCTCAAGCTGCTGCAACCAAAGAAAGACCGGCAACGTCCCGCGGCTCAAGACGACCGGGATGCCCGGGATGCCGAACGCCGCAAACGCCGGGAACAGGGTGGAGGAGGCCCGTAATCGACGCCTTTGCCACCCGGTTGCTGCGCTGGTTCGCCGAGCACGGCCGGCGTGATCTGCCCTGGCAGACCGACCCCACGCCGTACCGGGTGTGGGTGTCCGAGATCATGCTCCAGCAGACCCAGGTCGCCACGGTCATTCCTTATTACTCGCGCTTCATGGAACGCTTTCCCACTGTGACGGCGTTGGCCAAAGCCGATCTTGATGCCGTACTGAGCCACTGGTCCGGGCTGGGCTACTACTCTCGCGCCCGCAACCTGCATGAAGCCGCAGGGTTGATCGTCGGCGAACACAATGGTGCGTTTCCCGACACCCTCGACCAGGCCATGGCGCTGCCGGGCATCGGCCGCTCCACCGCCGGCGCGATCCTCGCTCTGTCAAAGGACCAGCGACACCCCATCCTGGACGGCAATTGCAAACGCGTACTCGCGCGTTACCACGCGGTCCCGGGGTGGCCCGGCGAAAGCGGCGTGGCCAAAAGACTGTGGTCGCACGCGGATGCCCACACGCCGGACGCAAATGTTGCCCGCTACACCCAGGCGATCATGGACCTGGGCGCCACCGTGTGTACCCGCACCAGGCCTCATTGTGACGTCTGTCCGGTGGCAGATCACTGCGCCACAGGTCTCACCGGTACCCCGGAACAATTCCCCGGGCGTCGTCCGAAAAAAATCCAGCCGGTCAAGGAAACCCGCATGCTCATCGTCTACAGCCCGGACGGGTCCGTTCTTCTGGAGCGCCGTCCGCCTGCCGGCATCTGGGGCGGTCTCTGGTCGCTCCCGGAGTGCGCAACGCATGAAGATCCTTACGAGGTGTGCGTCCAATGTTTTGGGCTGGAAACCGCCTCCGTGGATGCCCTCCCCGGTTTCCGGCACACATTTACTCATTACCACCTGGACATCTCACCCCTGACCCTCGCGGTGACGGACGATAGCACCGATATAATGGAGCGCCCCGATCTGCTCTGGGCCCGGGAAGCGGACCTGGAGGACAGGGGACTGCCGGCCCCGGTGCGACGGCTGCTCGAGGACTTTTTCAGAATGGACGAATCGCCATGCCAAGAACGGTTAACTGCATAAAGCTGGACAAAGAAGCCGAAGGACTGGATTACCCGCCCTACCCCGGCGAACTTGGCCAGCGGATCTTCGAGAACGTCTCGAAAGAAGCCTGGCAGCAGTGGCTGACCCACCAGACGATGTTGATCAACGAGAACCGGATCAGCCCCATCGACCCCAAGGCCCGGGCCTTTATCGAAGGAGAGATGGAGAAGTACTTCTTCGGCGAAGGATCAGCCAAACCCGCAGGCTACGTCCCCGAGTAGACGCAGCTTGATCTCTGTGGGAGCGGTTTTCCAGCCGCGACTTGACCGGGCCCGCGGTGGCCGGGTTTAATACGCCGCTGCCGGGATTGGCCCGGCACCACCAGCCCCGATGGCCAGGTAGCTCAGTCGGTAGAGCAGGGGACTGAAAATCCCCGTGTCGGCAGTTCGATTCTGTCCCTGGCCACCATTTATCTTATATTTATCAAATAGATATGAGGGTATCGAGCAGAGGGTAGGTGTGACTATAAATCCGTTGCTCTCCCCTTGCACTTTTGATAGCTAGTTTTTAGGGTACAGCCCGTAAAGTTTGGCCATTAAATCTATGGCTTGAAGTTTTTGTGTCACAGTTCGCGCCTGGTCGTGCGCATCCATAGCGGCTTGAGCCAGATCAGCCTTACTGACCCCAGCTTCTATACGCATGGCAAATTGCCTATCCTGTATTTCTTCTTGAACATCTGGGCGCTTAAGTAGGTTACAGGCTCGGACAGCCGCACCTTTACCGTAGCCCGCCATTCTGGCCGACTTGGCACCCTGCCCAGTCTCGACATAGTTGTCGATAAATCGGCGTTGT
>SMWH01000131.1 GCA_004357005.1 Gammaproteobacteria bacterium | reverse complement strand
GGGGGACCCCACGGACTGAAGGGCATTTGCCAAGAATGATACGACAACGCACGCTCAAGAACGTCATCAGAGCCACTGGAGTCGGGATCCACACGGGAGACAAGGTCTACATGACGCTGCGTCCGGCAGCCGTGAACACCGGTATTGTGTTCCGCCGTGTTGACCTCGATGACCCCGTCGAAATCAAAGCTCATCCGGAGAATGTCGGGGATACCAGCCTCTCCACCGCGTTGGTCAGCGGCGATGTTCGCGTGTCCACCGTCGAACATCTCCTCGCAGCAATGGCCGGATTGGGTATTGATAACGCATACGTGGATTTGACCGCAGCTGAAGTTCCCATCATGGACGGCAGCGCCGGTCCCTTTGTTTTTCTGATTCAGTCTGCCGGCATCCAGGAACAGGAGGCCCACAAGCGTTTCATCCGTATCAAGAAAAAGATCCGGGTCGAAGACGGTGACAAGTGGGCCCGGTTCGAGCCCTTTGACGGTTTCAAGGTGGGATTCTCCATCGATTTTGATCACCCGGTGTTCAACAACCACACTCGCGCGGCTGAAGTTGATTTCTCCACTACTTCCTTCGTCAAGGAGGTGAGTCGGGCGCGTACTTTCGGTTTCATGCGCGATATCGAAAAGCTGCGGGATCGTAACCTGGTACTGGGTGGGAGCCTGGACAACGCCATTGTTCTGGATGACTACCGCATCCTCAACGAAGACGGTCTGCGCTACGAAGACGAGTTCGTCAAACACAAGATTCTTGACGCCATCGGTGATCTGTACCTGCTCGGGCACAGTCTGATCGGCGCTTTTTACGGGCACAAGTCCGGCCACGCGCTGAACAACGAACTCCTGCGTACGCTTTTGGCTGACGAAACTGCCTGGGAAGAGGTGACCTTCGACGATTTGAGCGATGCGCCGATTTCCTACAGTCATCCGGCCCAGGCCTTCTGAACAGGGCTGTCTGAATCCTGAACAGCGGTTTTGCCGTTTCGAGCCCGGGCCGGTACCGGGCTTTTTCTTGCCCCAAAACGCCCAAAACGGGACAGTTAAACGGGACAGCTTCGTTTAATTCGGGGACGTTTAATTCGGGGACAGTTCCCTTATTTCAGTCGCAAGGTTCCGATTGCTCAGCAGCTGGGGAAATGAGGGAACTGTCCCCGAATTAAACGAAGCTGTCCCGTTTAACCGCGGAAAGCTGTGCCGGTCACGACCGGGCCCGGCTGGCCAGCCGCAGGAGCGCCGCGGTCAGCTCCGGGTCATCGACCGCGGCGGCCGCCGCCTCCAGGCTCCGGGCAGCATTCTGGGGCAGTTTGCGGGCCCGGGAGGCCTGTGATTCGGGGGCCTCCGGCGACCTCACCAGTATCTGCAGCTTCGACGCCGTCACTCCACATGAGGCTGCCATTTCGCGTAGAATCTGCCGACTCTCGTACCGAATACGGGAGGCCCAGACAGGAGAGTCTGCGGCGACCACCAGCGTATCCCCGCGGAGATTGGCGACCCGACAATGCGCCTGCGCGGGGCCCGGCAGGAGTTTACGGAAAGCCCGGTCCAGGCGGCGAAGACGCGTCGCATGACGGATCACTTCGCTCAGTGATCCGCTATCGCCGGTGAGAAGGTCCCGGATGGATTGTCTGGACGACGGCACAGGCCCCGAAATAAATAAGCAAGAAGCTGGCTGAGACTAGCACACAAAAAGTGAGAGCCTCATGAACGTCATTCTGGTCGGGTTTTCCCGGCGCACGCGCACCTTGCATGTGGGGTCGCGCGGCAAGCTGTACGCCATGGGCGCGGGACTATTCGGTCTCGTCGCGGCAGTTTTTCTGACGGGCTATCTATTGGGTGCCCGGGGTGGCGGCGAAGAAAACAACTCCGCCCTCGTCGCGCGCTGGAACGCCGAACTGCAACAACAGCGAGAGGTTCTGCAGCAATCGCGGGAAGAGAGCGAGAACCACATCAATGCCCTGGCGCTTCGCCTGGGCGAAATGCAGGCGCAGGTTCTGCGCCTGAACGCGCTGGGCAGTCGCCTGACCGGCATGGCCGGAATGGATGACGGCGAATTCAGTTTTGATACTCCACCGGCGGTGGGTGGCCCGGTGACGGATACGCGGGCGATTGAAGTGCCTGAATTTGAACTGGCCCTGGACGGGCTGGAACAGCGTCTGGATACCCAGGTGCGGCAGCTCGGGGTGCTGGCAGATCTCTTGCTGCAGCGCGAACTGGACAGCCGGCAGTTGCCGGCGGGTCGCCCCGTCGATAACGGCTGGATGTCATCGGTTTACGGTCAGCGTCCCGACCCCTTCTCGGGCAAGATGGGCTGGCATGCCGGCATTGATTTTGCCGGGCAGTCCGGCACGGACATCCTGGCGGTGGCCGATGGTGTGGTGATCTGGTCCGGTGCGCGCTATGGCTATGGCCGGCTGGTGGAAGTGGATCATGGCAACGGATATCGGACCCGCTACGCCCACAACAAGGAGAATCTGGTGGCCATCGGGGCGCGCGTGCGCAAGGGTGATGTGATTGCAAGGATGGGATCAAGCGGGCGCGCCACGGCCCCAAATGTGCATTTCGAAGTCCTGCTCAACGGCAAGCACGTCAATCCAGCGAAATACGTCCGGGCTCTCAACTGAGCCCGGATGGGTTGATATTCCGGAAGGGCACCCCCAACTGAACTCGTAGACCCCTGACGGAAAGGGCATGGCCCGTCGTTGGGGATTCGCTTTATCTGAGAGGCAGGCAAACAAACAAGCCAGATATGCTGCGCAAGATTGGCACAATGATGTTTGGCAGCCGCAACGAACGGCTGCTGCGGAAAATGGGCAAGCAGGTCGCCCTTATCAACGATCTCGAGCCCCAGCTCGAGAAACTCACCGACGCGGAGCTGCGCGCCAAAACAGAAGAGTTCCGTCAGCGCCTGGCCGATGGGGAGACCCTGGACCAGCTTCTGCCCGAGGCCTTCGCCTGTGTCCGTGAAGCTTCCAAACGCACCCTGGGTCTGAGGCATTTTGATGTCCAGTTGTTGGGTGGCATGGTGTTGCACGAGGGCAAAATCGCCGAGATGCGCACCGGCGAGGGCAAGACCCTGGTGGCCACATTGGCTTTCTATCTCAACGCGCTGCCGGGGAATGGCGTACACCTGGTCACCGTCAACGACTACCTGGCCCGGCGCGATGCGGAGTGGATGGGGCCGATCTATGAACTATTGGCGATGAGTGTGGGGGTAGTGGTCCCGGGCCTGTCACCGGCAGCCAAGCGGGTGGCCTACGCGGCGGATATCACCTACGGCACCAACAACGAATTCGGTTTCGATTACCTCCGCGACAACATGGCCTTTTCCCAGCAGGACAAGGTACAGCGGGGCCAGCACTATGCCATCGTGGATGAGGTGGATTCCATTCTCATCGATGAGGCGCGTACACCCCTGATCATCTCGGGCCCGACGGATGACAACCCGCAGCTTTATGTGACCATCAACAAGGTGCCGCGCAAACTCGAACTCCAGGAGATCGAAGACGGCCCCGGCGATTACACCCTCGATGAGAAAACCAAACAGGTATACCTCACGGAAGAGGGCATGCAGCACCTGGAGGAGATTCTTTTGGCGATGGGGCTGCTCAAGGAGGAAGAAAGCCTCTACGACGCTCACAACCTGAACATGGTCCATCACGTGAACGGGGCGTTGCGTGCCCACTGCATCTATAAGAAGGACGTGGAATACATCGTCAAGGATCGGGAAATTGTCATCGTCGACGAATTCACCGGCCGTACACTGCCGGGGCGCCGCTGGTCCGATGGCCTGCACCAGGCGGTAGAAGCCAAGGAGGGCGTGCCCATCCAGGCAGAGAACCAGACCCTGGCGTCCATCACCTTCCAGAACTATTTTCGTCTGTATGACAAGTTGGCCGGCATGACCGGCACCGCCGATACGGAAGCTTTCGAGTTCCAGTCCATCTATGGTCTCGAGGTGGTCGTGGTTCCCACCCATCAGGAGATGGTCCGTGATGACGGTGGCGATCTGGTATTCCTCAAAACGCAAGAGAAATTCGACGCCATCCTGGAGGACATTCAGGATTGCCAGAAACGCGGCCAACCGGTACTGGTCGGCACAACCTCAGTGGACACCTCCGAACTGCTCTCCGGTCTCCTGAAAAAGAGAAAGATCCGACACGAGGTGCTCAATGCCAAACAGCATCAGCGCGAAGCTCACATCGTGGCTCAGGCGGGGGCTCTGGGCGCCGTCACCATCGCCACCAATATGGCGGGTCGCGGCACCGACATCGTGCTGGGCGGAAACCCGGAAGCGGATATCAAGGCGCTGGGGGACGAACCGCCGGCAAGCAAGATCGAGCAGATCCAGATCAACTGGAAGAAGCTGCACGGTGAAGTGGTCAAGGTGGGCGGTCTGCACATCATCGGGACCGAGCGTCATGAATCCCGGCGCATCGACAACCAGTTGCGCGGCCGTTCCGGCCGTCAGGGTGACCCGGGGTCAAGCCGCTTCTATCTGTCGCTTGAAGACAATCTGATGCGGATCTTTGCCTCGGACAGGGTTGCCGGAATGATGCAGAAGTTCGGGATGCAGGAAGGCGAGGCCATCGAGCACCCCTGGGTCACGAAGGCCATCGAAAACGCCCAGCGGAAGGTGGAAGCGCATAACTTCGATATCCGTAAACACCTGCTCGATTACGACGATGTGGCCAACGACCAGCGCAAGGTCATCTACGAACAGCGCGATGAACTGATGGCTGCCGAGGATGTGTCGGATATGGTGGCCGGTATTCGCGACGATGTCGTGATGGAAATCGTTGACCAGTACATTCCCCCGGAAAGCATGGAGGAGTTGTGGGATGTGCAGGGTCTGGAGAAAGCCCTCGAAGGTGACCTGGGTGTATCCATGGACATCCGGCGCTGGCTGAACGAGGACGACAATCTCCACGCGGAAGGGCTCCAGAAACGGGTCCTGGACAGGGTAGACAAACACTTCCGGGAAAAGGAGGCGCTGATCGGTTCGGAGGTCATGCGCAACTTCGAGAAGGCCGTCATGCTGCATGTGCTCGACAGCCTCTGGAAGGACCATCTCGCGAACATGGACTTCCTCCGGCAGGGCATCGGTTTGCGTGGTTACGCCTCGAAACAACCCAAGCAGGAATTCAAGCGCGAATCTTTCGAGATGTTCGCGGAGCTGCTGGATCGCATCAAACATGAAATAACCACGATCCTGGCCAAGGTACAGGTGCGCCGTGAAGAAGACGTAACCGAGATGGAAGAACAACGACGGGCCGTGGGGCAACGCATGCAGTATAAGCATGCCCACGCCGCCGCGCTGGGCCAGGATGCGCCGCAGCAAGCGGCAAAACCGGAGACCTTCGTGCGGGAACAGCCAAAAGTAGGGCGCAACGAACCTTGCCCCTGTGGATCGGGCAAGAAGTACAAACACTGTCACGGCAAGGTCGCCTAGCCGGGGTCAGAGCCCTTTTTCTCTGATCCCGACCGCGCCCCTACGCAGTAATGAAAAAGGGCTCTGACCCCATCCATGTGGTGGCGGGTGTTATCCGCGACAACCGGGGCCGCATCCTCGTCAGCCGTCGTCACGATGATTCCCATCAGGGTGGCTTGTGGGAGTTCCCCGGCGGCAAGCTGAACCCGGGCGAAGATCCATTCGCGGGTCTTGTCCGCGAACTGGCTGAGGAGTTGGGGATTCGGGTGCGCGCCGCCGAACCCCTGATCGATGTCCGCTACGACTATCCGGATCGTTCGGTGCTACTGGACGTGTGGCAAGTGGAGCGATACGAAGGGGAAGCCGCTGGTCTGGAACAGCAACCCTTGCGTTGGGTAACTCCGGAGGAACTGGCCGAGCTGGAGATGCCACCGGCGGACCGGCCGGTGGTCAAACTCCTGTCCGGCTAGCTGTGCGGCCACCGCGGGGGCGGGGGATGGTATGAGAAGCCACGCTCAGCTTCCGCAACAACACAGGAGAAAGGGCACGTCGTCATCGGTCTGGACGGGCCGTTGTTCATCCCCCTGCCAGTCCATGAAGCGCACGCTGATGCGATGGCGGCTGCCACTGATCTCCGGATAGCAACTCAACGCCGCATCCATGCTGACCCGGATCAACTCACAGGACTGCTGACCCTCCAGGTTCTGCCGGAATGAACCTCGTTTTGCGGCCACCTCCTTTGCCTGGGAACTCTGCCTGAGCAGGTGCAGGATCATTGCGATGGCCTTTTCCTGAAGTCGTGTGAACTCCAGCCATTGGTTGATGTTTTTCTGCCGCTCCGCCGCCGGGCGCGAGAGCCAGAAGTGGAAACCGGGCATGTCAAAATCCCGGGCGCCTCCCGGCGCGTGGCTGCGCTGGCGGACCTGGGTCAGGAATTCGTTGCGGCGCAGTTCGTGGCCGATCTGGCCGCGCACCTCGTGCGTGCCCTCAACCAGAGTTTCCAGCTGGGAGAGCAACCCGAGCAGGCGCGCGTCGTCCACATCCGGGTTGCCCTGGAGATGTGTCAAACGCGCCCGGTGTTTTTCCAGCTCGCGGATGATTTCCTGCTTGAGTTCCGTGCGGCCCAGCAACTTGGCGATCTCATTGAGGTATTCGATGGCTGCCCGGCTGGCCCACTCGGATTGCAGACCGGCGCAGCTGCGCGCCGCGCTGAACAGGGATTCCAGACGCAGAAAAACACGCATCCGCTCGCTGAGCGGTTGTTCATACGTGACTATTGGTGTCACTGTTTCTTTGTCAGACACGGATCGGTGGTTCAAAAAGTGCCGCCGGGACCTGCGGCCGCCTTGAATAATAACATCTGGCCGATCTTTTCAGCCGGCAAGGGACAGGTAATGTTGGTGAAGGGCACGAACCTGCCGGTTCAATCCGGACAGGTCGCCGTCGTTTTCGATGATGTCATCCGCCCGCGCGCGGCGCTCGTCGGGAGCCAGTTGTGCCGACAGTGCCGCCCGGGCTTCGGATTCCGAAACACCGTCACGCGCCATGAGTCGTTGGATTCGGGTTTCGGGTTGCGCCACCACTGTCAGCACCCGATCGACAACTGCCTCAAAACCCGTTTCAAACAGCAACGGCGCCACGACGATGCAATAGGATGCCGTCACCCGTGCGCGCAGATCCGTCACGCGGTCCCGAATGAGCGGATGAAGAATATCTTCGAGGACATGTTTGGCCTCGGGATCATCGAAGATGCGGCGTCGCAGCCAACCGCGTCGCAGCTGTCCTTCGTCGTCGAGTGCGTCCGGGCCGAACGCGGCATGGATGCCAGCCAGCGCTTCGGATCCCTCTGTTACCAGGCCGTGGGCAATCCTGTCCGTATCGATGATCGGAACGCCGAGATCGGCAAAACGATTCGCGACCTCGGTTTTGCCGCCGGCGATACCGCCAGTGAGTCCGATCGTCAATGTGGCTTTGCCGCTCACGGAACCTGGTGGAGCGCAGGGGGAATCAAAAACCGGCGAAACGCCAGTACGCATCGAGAATCTGGCGTCCCCACATCATCGCGACCCAGCCGGCGGCAGCGAGGTAGGGCCCGAACGGGATGGGTTCGCTGCGGTCGCGGCCCGCCATCATGATCTGTGTCATGCCAACGACGGCCCCTGCCACTGCTGAGAGAAGGATCGTGGGAACCAGGAACTGCCAGCCGAACCAGGCGCCGATAGCGGCGAACAACTTGAAATCGCCGTATCCCATGCCCTCCTTTTTCGTGAGCAGACGGAACAAGTGATAGATCAGCCACAGGCTCAGGTAGCCGGCGGTGGCCCCAATGATCGCGTCCTGGGGGCTTGTGAATACATGCTTGACGCTGAGCAACAGCCCCAACCACAGCAATGGCAGGGTGATGTCGTCCGGCAACAGTTGTTCACGAATATCGATGACCGCGAGCGCGATTGCAGCCCAGCTGAAAACCATGGCTGCCGCGGCCTGGATCGAGAATCCGAATCGCCAGGCCACTGCAGCGGTCAGAATCCCACATACCAATTCCACTGTGGGGTATTGCCAGGAGATTCGCTTACCGCACTTGGAACAACGTCCGCGAAGAAAAACAAAACTCAGGATAGGGATGTTCTCCCAGGGCCGGATTCCGTGGCCGCAATGGGTGCAACGGGAACGCTGAAAGACGAGATCCGGTGGCTTTACTCCGTCGGGAGGGCTTTGTTCCAGCAACTCCGCGCATTGCTGGCGCCACTGCCATTGCATCCGTCGCGGCAGGCGCAGGGCGACCACGTTCGTGAAACTGCCAACCAACAATCCCAGCATGAAGGCAACGGCGATGTATGCAGCAAGATTTGCTGCGAGCAGTTGAACGAGGTTCATTCCTGGCCGGGCCTAGATGACTGAACCGAGCTTGAACACCGGCAGATACATGGCGATCACAATACCGCCGACGATCACGCCTATGAGTACCATCACGAACGGTTCCAGCATGCTGCTCAAGGCGTCCACGGCATTGTCCACTTCTTCGTCATAGAAGTCCGCTACCTTGTTGAGCATTTCGTCCAGCTTCCCGGCTTCCTCGCCGATGGCGGTCATCTGCATGACCATGTGGGGGAACAGTCCTGTCTGACGCATGGCCAGCTGGAGTTGGTGGCCCGTGGCCACATCGTCCCGGATTCTCAGTACCGCGTCGGTATACACTGCGTTACCGGTGGTAGCGGCTACCGTTTCCAGAGCTTCCACCAGCGGCACACCGGCGGCAAAAGTGGTGGCCAGGGTCCGCGCAAAGCGGGCGATGGTGGCTTTGTGCAGGATGGCGCCCACCACCGGGATCTGCAGAACTATCCGGTCCAGGGTATGGGCGAACTTCTTCGATCGCTTTTGCGCCTGAACCAGGCCGTAGATGGTCCCGCCAACGATGAGGGCAATGATCCACCAGTAGGCCTGCATGAAATCTGAAGCGCTGATCACCAGCAATGTGAACGCCGGCAGTTCCGCCCCGAAGCTGCGGAACAGGGAATCGAAGGTCGGCACCACGTAAATCAGGAGAATCGCCGTCACCAGGATGGCCACCGTAATGACGATGGCGGGATAGAACATGGCCTTCTTGATTTTGCCCTTGATGCTCTCGATTTTTTCCTTGTAGGTGGCGATCTTTTCCAGCAGATCATCGAGTACACCAGCGGCTTCTCCGGCCCGCACCAGACCGCAGTAGAGTTCATCGAAGTACTTCGGGTGTTTCTCCAGCGAGTCCGCCAGTGTGGTACCGCCCTCGATCTCGGTCTTGATATCACGATACAACTCACGCGCGGTCAGGTTGACCTGGCCTTCGGAGATGATCTCCAGGGCCTGTACCAGCGGCACACCCGCATTCAGCATGGTGGCCAACTGCCGGCTGAAGATGGCAATGTCCTTTGGTTTTACCGGGCGTTTCCGGGCACTGAAAATGCCGGCTGGTTTTTTGCGGACCTTGAGGGGATAGATTCCCTGACGTCGCAGTTCGGCCCGGATCAGTGCGGGGTTTGAACCGGTGAGTTCACCCTTGATCCGGGCGCCGCGCTTGTCACGGCCCACCCAGACATAAGTTACCTGTTTTACAGTCGCTGCTCGTGTTGCCATAGCTCGTAGTTATTCTATGGTGGCCCGGTAAACTTCGGCGATGCTGGTCGCGCCGACGCCGACTTTCAGCAGGCCCGCGGTGCGCAGATCAGGGTAGCCTTCCGCACGCGCTTCTTCGGCGATCTGCATGGAGTTGCCGCCCTCCAGGATGATCTGGGCGATGGGTTCCGTGATTGGGATTATTTCGAAAATGCCGATTCGGCCCTTGTAGCCTTCGTTGCAATGGCTGCAGCCGACGGGTTCAAAGAGTTTCAGATCCTCGAGTTGATCCTCGCGAAACCCGAACTTCAGCAGCGCCGCTTCGGGCACG
>SMWH01000130.1 GCA_004357005.1 Gammaproteobacteria bacterium | reverse complement strand
CGATACAAATAGTGGTTTGGTAAACGCCACCCACGCCCTGGTAACCAACCGCATGAACGATGATTTCCGGGTCTCCAACTGATTCTGCAAAGAAGTAGGTACCGGCCGTCAGGCTGCCTGATGCCGCCATCGCAAACATTGCGAGCACTGGAACAAGTCGTCGCATCATTGGCTGATCCGTGCCATGTTCGAAGATTGTGAAAACGCGTCAATGCGTCTCGCAAAAGCGGCGAGTTCATCCAATCCTTCGACTTCGGGATATTCGCGCGCGGAACGCTGCAAATCGAGAATGCGGATTGTTTGTTCTAGAGGGACGACGCCGTTTGCGATTTCCAGTTGCAAACGGACACTGAGTTCGGTGATATCCGGGTCTGATACTTGCACGACCAAATCACTCGTGGCGGCTTTTCCGCGCGATGCCTGATGCACCGCTTCCGCCAAATCGGACTGGCGCATATCGAAGATCCGGAACCTGACCGCTTCGTCGACAAGAGAACGGAGCTCTTCATCGGAAATCTGCATACGCCACGTTCCCGCCCGTTTCAAGTAGATCGGGAGGTAGGCTTCGACGGCTCCATCACCAAAGACACGGATGACCGTGGCATTGTCATCACCCGCAATCATGCCGGTTTCGGTTCGAAGTTCGAGAATGACCGCGTCGGCGGAATGGTTCCAGGTGACGGAAGGAGCCCCGGGCTCAGACAGCGGTGTCTGTGCCCAGCTTTGCTGAATTGGTGACGTGACGAGCCACAACAGGCTCACGACCATGGCCAGCGATCGAGTCAGAACTCTCACTCCTTGTTCTCCGGGCGTGCGACATCCCCCTGGCCCCAAGCATCTGGACAGATTAAGGCCCGCTTCGCCAAATACCAGTGACACACTTCACGAATCCGACGACCGGCGCCGGTTTCCGGACGATTCAGCCTGATTTGGGACGGGCTCCGGGAGCCTGGGCCTGCCCCGGCGGGCACGGGCGTGAACCCACGACGACGACGCGCTGGCCCCGGGTTGTCCCCATGTTGAGCCTGGGGTGACCGGGGGGTCTTGCAAAACAGGGCCAACTTGAGAGAATTGCCGGCTTTCATGGTTCGGCCATCCCGCCGGGCCCGGACAGACTGGCAGAAAAGGAACGGACGGTCGTGATCGTCACAAAAAGTTTGAGCAAACACTATGGACCCCTGGTCGCGGTGGACGGCATCAGCTTCAGTGTCGAAGCCGGCGAGGTCCTTGGCTTCCTGGGACCCAACGGCGCCGGGAAATCCACGACCATGAAGATGATCACCGGGTTTCTCGCGCCCACGGACGGCAGCGTCAGCGTGTGCGGTTTCGATGTGCAGGAAAACCCGGTCGAAGCCAAACGGCGCATGGGCTATCTCCCGGAAGGCGCTCCCGGTTACGGCGAGATGACACCCATGGCGTTCCTGGATTTCGTGGCGGACATCCGCGGACTCGAAGGCGACCATCGTCGACGACGCATGGCTTACGTCGTCGAGCACCTGCATCTGGACCAGGTGTTGCATCAGCCCATCGATACTTTGTCGAAGGGATTCCGGCGACGTGTCGGACTTGCCCAGGCCATCCTTCACGACCCGGAAGTGCTGATCCTGGACGAACCCACCGACGGGCTGGATCCGAATCAGAAACACGAAGTCCGCACGCTCATCAACAACATGGCGCCGGACAAGATCATCGTGGTGTCCACCCACATTCTCGAAGAGGTGACCGCGGTGTGCACCCGCGTCATCATCATCGCCGACGGGCGCATCGTCGCCGACGACACGCCGGAAGGACTGCAGACGCGATCCCGTTATCACAACGCGGTCACCTTGAAAATCGACAACGCCCCGGACGCGAAAAAACTCCTCGGCGAACTCGATGACGTGCGCCGGGTGGAGTCGAGTGAAGACGGTCATCTCACCGCGCTCCCCAAAGACGGCAGGGTGATATTCCCTTCAGTCAGCGCGCTGGCCCGGGATCAGGACTGGAACGTCGTTGATATTCAGGTGGATCACGGTCGTCTGGACGAAGTGTTCCGCGATATCACCACGGAGGTGCAGGAATGAAAGCGGTTGTTACGATCTTTCGCCGCGAGCTGGTGAGCTATTTCTCCACACCCGTGGCTTATGTGTTTATTGTCATCTTTCTGGTGCTCACGGGCGTATTCACCTTTTACATCGGCAACTTCTATGAACGCGGCCAGGCCGACCTGATTCCGTTCTTCTCGTTCCACCCCTGGTTGTACCTGTTCCTCATCCCCGCCATCACCATGCGCTTGTGGGCGGAGGAGCGAAAAAGCGGAACCATTGAACTGCTGTTGACCCTGCCCGTCAGCATGTACCAGGTGGTGTTGGGCAAGTTCCTGGCGGCGTGGGCCTTTACCGGAATCGCACTCGGACTCACTTTCCCGATATGGATCACCGTCAACTACCTGGGTGACCCGGACAACGGCGTGATCTTCGCGGCCTATGTGGGCAGTTTCCTCATGGCAGGCGGTTTCCTGTCCATCGGCGCGGCCATCTCCGCACTTTCCAGGAACCAGGTAGTGGCTTTCATTCTTACAGTGGTCACCTGTTTCATGTTCCTGCTTGCCGGTTTTCCGTTGGTACTCGACTTCTTTTACGGCTGGGCGCCGCAGGTCCTGATCGACGGCATCGCCAGTCTGAGTTTTCTGACTCACTACTCGTCCATCAGCAAAGGTGTTATTGATTTCAGGGATTTCATCTATTTCGTTGCCCTGATCAGCTTCTTTCTGATTGCCAACGCCATACTCATCGATCTGAAGAAAGCGGACTGAAACTGACCCAATGACCCAAAAAACCCTGACACAGAAACGGAAGCTGATGTCGCTCTCGGGACTGGCCATCATGGCGGTGCTGTTCGTCGCCATCATCATTCTCAGCAACAACCTGTTTCGCGGCGCGCGCCTGGATCTGACCGAAAGCGGGTTTTACAGCCTGTCCGACGGCACCAAAGCCGTCCTCGACAAGATCGACGAGCCCATCAATCTCTATTTTTTCTTCTCCCAGGATTCGTCCCGCGAGAACCCCTTCCTGCGCGACTATGCGGCCCGCGTGCGCGAGTTCGTGGAGGAGTTCGTGGCCCAGAGCAATGGAAAGCTGCGCCTGACCGTCGTGGACCCCGTGCCCTTCTCGGAAGAGGAAGACCGGGCGGCGCAGTTCGGACTGCAAGCGGTCCCGGTCAACGTCCAGGGCAGCAGCGTCTATCTCGGGCTCGCCGGCACCAACAGCGTTGACGACGTCATGGTGATCCCGTTTTTCCGGCCGGACAAGGAAACCTTTCTCGAGTACGACCTGGCCCGGCTGGTGTTTTCACTGGCCAATCCGAAGAAACCAATCATCGGCGTGATCAGCTCCCTGCCCATCACCGCCGGCTTTGATCCCGCGACCAGGCGGACCCTGCCGGCGTGGACCATCATCGAGCAGATCGGCCAGCTCTTCGATGTCCGCACGCTGGCGCCCTCCATCGACACGGTCGATGAGGACATAGACCTGCTCATGATCGTGCACCCCAAGAACCTGAGTGACGGCGCGCGTTTCGCCATCGACCAGTATGTGCTGGGTGGCGGCCGGGCCCTGGTGTTTGTGGATCCCTACTCGGAAGCCGATCAGCCCCGGCAGGATCCCACCAACCCCATGGTCGCCATCGGCGCCCCGCGGGATTCGGATCTCCCCGACCTTTTGCGGGCCTGGGGAGTGGGTTATGACAAGCAGTTGCTGGTGGGTGATGCGGAACTGGCGCTGAGTATCAACGTGAGTCCCACACAACCACCGATCCGGCACCTGGCCATCCTCAGTTTTATCGGCGACACCATCAACCGCGATGAGATCATCACCGCGGACCTGGAACGGGTGATTGCCGGCACTGCAGGCTTTCTCACCAAAGCCAGGGAAGACGATGCGCTGCAGTTCGTCCCTCTGCTCACATCGAGCACCCGGGCGGCGCCCATCAACGCGGATCGCTTCATGTTCCTGCCGGACCCCATGGTGTTGTTCGATGGTTTCCAACCCACCGGGGAAAAATACGTCATCGCCGCCCGGGTACAAGGTCCAGCCAAAACAGCCTTTCCAGACGGCCCCCCGGACCAAAACGACGAAGAGGACGAGGACGATGACGATGAAGATGAAGAGAAAGGCGACTATCTCACCGAATCCGACGGTGACATCAACGTGGTGATCTTCGCCGACTCGGACCTGCTCGCCGATCGCTTCTGGGTACAAACCCAGAACTTCCTGGGCCGGCGCCTGTCCTCGGCCTTCGCCAGCAATGGTGATCTCATCGTGAACAGCTTGGATGTGATGGCCGGCAGCGAAGACCTCATCGGTGTGCGCAGCCGGGCCAGCTACTCGCGCCCCTTCCTGCGGGTGGAAGAAATGCAACGTCAGGCGGACGCACAGTTCCGCACGACAGAACAGGGTCTGCAGCAGGAACTGAGGGAAATGGAACGCCGTCTCACGGAGCTGCAATCCCAGCGTGAAGACGCAGGGTCTTTGATATTGACTGATGAACAACGCATGGAACTGGAACGCTTCCAGGAAGAACGCATCCGCATCCGCAAGGAACTCCGCCAGGTTCGCCACGACCTGAACCAGGACATCGATCGGCTGGGCGCATGGCTCAAGTTCATCAATATCGCATTGGTGCCGATCCTTTTGTCGTTGATGGCGCTCGCCGCCTTTTTTATTCGGACACGCCGGAAGGAGGGTCTCGCCACATGATCACGGGCAGGAACCTCGGTCTTCTGGGAGTCGGAACAGTCGTTGTGCTCGCCCTGGCCTTCTGGCTGGGCGGCCTTCGTTCGCCGGGACAACTGGCGAAGCAACACGATCTGCTGTTTCCGCAACTCACCGACGCAGTGGATTCCATCAGCGGAATCACGCTGACGACCGCGGGCGGCGAAATCATCGCTACCCTCGAAAAGCGCGAAGACCGCTGGACGATCGCGGAAAAAGATGGTTATCACGCAAACGATGCGGCCGTGCGCAAGCTGCTGATCCAGCTGACGGATGCGAAAGTGCTGGAAACCAAAACCTCCAACCCGGACCTCTACGCCCGCCTGGGTGTGGAAGACATATCCGGTGAAGATGCCGGCGGAATGCAGGTCACCCTGGATGGCGCCGGCGAACCCTTGTCGGTCATCGTCGGCCGTACCGCCCCGCAGGCGAACGGTACCTTTGTTCGCCGATCCGGGGACGATTTCAGCCTGCTGGTCGGCGGGCATATCTCGCCCTCGAGGACGCCGAGCCTGTGGCTGGACAAGGCCATTATGGATATCGCGGCACAACGCGTGCACCAGGTTGTCATCCGCCAACCCGACGGTGAGACATTGGAGTTGATCAAGGGAGTAAGAGGACAGACAGACCAGGTGGTGCTGGACGTGCCCGAAGGCCGGGAACTCCAGTCCCCGGTGTCCGCCAACAGCATCGGCGGAACCCTGGGCGGCCTGCGGCTGGAAGACGTGCGCGCGGGCGGGGATGTGCCCGAGGACGTGACCGTCACGGAGTTTACAACCTTTGACGGGCTCGTCATCACGATACGCAGCTGGGACGAAGACGAAATGGCCATGGCTGTTTTCAACGTGGCTTTCGATGAAGAGCTGGCACAACGTTTCCACGAGCCCGTGAAGGAAACATCAGCCGATGGGCCGGGCGATGACGCGGCCGATGGGCCGGGCGATGACGCGGCCGATGGGCCGGGCGATGACGCGGCCGATGGGCCGGACGATGACGCGGCCGATGGGCCGGGCGATGACGCGGCCGAT
>SMWH01000129.1 GCA_004357005.1 Gammaproteobacteria bacterium | reverse complement strand
GGAGAAACTCGTCATACAAACTTGGATTCTCGAGGATGTCCCTGAGTTCCCGCTGGCCCTCGGGTTCATGATCGAACACCTCGAGCATCCCTGCGTTCTTGTTGCCCAGCAGAAACTCCATCTTGCGGTAGCTGAGCGACTGGAACCCGGATGCCGTGCCCAGGACATCCCGGAATTCCACGTACTCCACCGGCGTCAGGGTCTCCAGGACCCCCCACCCCTCGAAAAGCTGGTGCTGGATCTGGGACACCCGGGCCAGGATCTTGAGGCAGGGATCCAGATCGCCCTCCTGGATCAGGGCGATGGCGGCCCGCAGTTCATGCAGATTGAGCTTGAACCACAACTCCGCCACCTGATGCATCACGATAAACAGCATCTCGTCATGGTGCGGGGGGTCGCTGAGGGGCTTCTGGGCGCTCAGGATCTTGTCCAGCCTCAGATAGCCGCTATAGGTGGTCCGGTCAGCGAGATCAAGCTCGATGCCCTTTTCCAGCGGTCGGATGTTTTCGTGTGGATGCTCAGGCATTAGTATGTACGCCGCCGCAGGTGCCCCGTGATCTGAGAAGTTTAGACCGGGGTGCCCAAAAATGGCTAATTCTAGCAGTTTCGCGGCGGTCGCCCGGCGCGCGATACTACGCCTATTGGACTACGGGCACACTTCTCAAGCATTGACTTGAGGCAGCGACGGGCGAATTCAAGCGGACAGGTCAGGAGCAGGCATTTGAGCGTCACAGCAACTTTCAAAATCGACTACCACCAGTTTCTCGATGAAAACGGCGAGGCCCATAGTGATTTGCCCGGCGGCAAGCTGCCCGCTTTCGCCGACAACCCGGCCGACCTCGTCCCCCTGTACCGGCTGATGGTGCTTACGCGGCTGTTCGATGCCAAGGCGATTGCCTTGCAGCGCACGGGCAAACTCGGCACCTACGCCTCCTCGCTCGGCCATGAAGCCACCCATGTGGGAATTGGCGCGGCGATGCGGGAAGAGGATTGCCTGGCCCCGATGTATCGCGAGTACGGGGCGCAGTTTTATCGCGGCGTCAAGATGAGCGATGTCCTGCTTTACTGGGGCGGTGACGAACGTGGCAACGATTTTTCAGTTCCCTCCCATGACTTCTCCTGGTGCGTGCCTATCGCGACCCAATGTCTGCATGCCGCCGGCGCAGCCGTAGCTTTCAAGTACCTGCGGCAGCCCCGAGTCGCCGTGACGGTCGTTGGTGATGGTGGCACCTCGGAAGGACAGTTCTACGAAGCGATGAACCTCGCCGGCGCCTGGAAGCTGCCAGTGGTTTTTGTTGTGTCCAACAACCAGTGGGCCATTTCTGTTCCGCGCTCGGCCCAGTCGGCAGCACAGACCCTGGCGCAGAAAGCCATTGCCGCGGGCATCCCCGGCGTCCAGGTAGACGGCAACGACCTGATCGCCGTGCGCTGGGCGATGGAGGAGGCCCTCGAGCGCGCGCGCAAGGGCGACGGGCCCTCGATGATTGAGGCGTTGACTTACCGCTTGAGTGACCACACCACGGCGGACGACGCCACGCGTTACCGGGAAAACGCAGAAGTCGAAGAAGCCCGACGCAAGGAACCCCTTTCGCGAACGCGAAAATTTCTGGAGGCTCAGGGCGTATGGGACGCGAAACAGCAGGAAGCATTGGAGGCCGAATGCGCCAAACAAGTGGATGCGGCGGTAGCGGAGTACGAGAACACGCCCGTGCAGGCGCCGGAAGCCATTTTCGATTACATGTTCGCCAACATGCCCGAGTCCCTCAAGCAACAGCGTGACCAGCACGTGAAGGAGATGAACGATGGCTGAAGTCGCGCTGGTGGAAGCGGTCACCATGGCCCTGGCCTGGGAGATGGCCCACGACGACACCGTCGTCGTGTTTGGCGAAGACGTGGGAATCAACGGCGGAGTCTTTCGGGCGACCGCGGGGCTGCAGGAGAAATTCGGCAAGGAACGCGTGCCGGACACGCCCCTGGCCGAGAACATGATCGCCGGCATGAGCGTCGGCATGGCGGCCCAGGGACTCAAGCCCGTGGCCGAGATCCAGTTCATGGGGTTCATCTATCCGGTCGTTGATCAGATGATTTCCCACGCGGGACGCATGCGGACCCGTACCCGCGGCAGACTCACCTGCCCCATGGTGCTGCGCGCACCCTACGGCGGGGGAATCCACGCGCCGGAACATCACTCGGAAAGCACCGAAGCACTGTTCGCCCACATGCCCGGCATCCGCGTGGTCATCCCCTCCTCGCCCGGTCGCGCCTACGGATTGTTGCTCGCATCCATTCGCGACCCGGACCCGGTGGTATTTCTGGAACCGAAACGCATCTACCGCTCGTACAAGGAAGAAGTGGAAGACGACGGGGAAGAACTGCCCCTGGACATGATCTATACCCTGCGCGACGGCACGGATATCACCCTGGTGGCATGGGGCGCCATGATCAAGGAAACCCTGGAAGCGGGGGAGGAACTTGAGAGGCAGGGTGTGAGCGCCGAGGTCATTGATGTGGCGACGATCTACCCCCTGGACATGGAAGGGATTCTGGAATCGGTGGAGCGCACCGGGCGTTGCGTGATCGTGCACGAAGCGCCGCGTCACTGTGGTGTGGGCGCGGAGATCGCCGCGGAACTGGCGGAAAAAGCGTTCATGCATCTGCTCGCGCCGGTACGTCGTGTGACCGGTTTCGACACGGTGATGCCCTTGTTCCGGATGGAAAAACAGTACATGCCCTCGACAAAACGGATCGTGAAAACGGTCCTCGATGTGATGGCCGAGTCATAACAACGGGACATAAAAACGGGACAGGTTCGTTTTTCCTCCACGATGTGCCGGGCGGACCGTAAGCAGAGAAAAACAAACCTGTCCCGTTTTTATGTCCCCGAATTAATTTATTCCCTGTCCCGTTTTTTGCACGTTTTTTGCAGGAATATGAAATGAACACATTCAATCTCCCGGATCTTGGTGAAGGGCTGCCCGACGCGGAAATCGTCGAGTGGATGGTGGCCGAAGGTGATGAGGTCAAGGTGGACCAGCCGCTCGTGTCCATGGAAACGGCCAAGGCGGTGGTTGAGGTTCCCTCACCCTACACCGGCAAGGTCGTCAAGTTGTACGGCGGCAAGGGTGACATCATTGAGACCGGGCACCCCCTGGCGGATTTTGAGGTGGAAGGCGCGGTCGCTGACGCTGTACAGAAACAGGCCATCAAGGAAGACGCGGGTACGGTCGTGGGTTCCGTGGAAGTCAGCGACCGGGTCGTTCGCGAGGAAGCCCGGGCAACCACCGGCGGCGTCAAAGCCACGCCCGCGGTTCGCGCCATCGCACGAAAACTCAAGGTGGACCTGAACGCGGTCACGGCCAGCGGTGCGGGTGGCGTGATCACCGCCGCTGACGTTAAAAAAGCCGCGCAAGGGGGGGCTTCGTCTACCGCCGGGTCGATAGCCGGGTCAACAACCGGGGCAGCCCCCGCCACACCCACGGCTTCTGCGACGCCATCAATCGATGGCAAACAAGTGAAGGGGACGCGCCGGACCATGGCACGCACCATGGCCCAGTCACACGCCCAGGTGGTTCCCACTACGCTGTTCGATGACGCCAATCTTTCCGCCTGGGCCGAAGGTGAAGACATCACCGTACGCCTGCTGCGCGCGATTGCCACGGGGGTGGAAGCCGAACCACGGCTCAACGCTTTCTTCGACGGCAACGCCCTCGTGATCGATGTGCGCGATCAGGTGGACATCGGCATCGCCGTGGATACACAAGACGGTCTGTTCGTTCCCGTGTTGCGTGACGTGGGCAGCAAGAACGCCAAGGCCCTGCGCAAGGGGCTGGATGCGATTCGCGAAGGTGTCGCCGCCCGGAATATCCCCCCGGAAGATCTCACGGGTTATTCGATCATCCTCTCGAATTTCGGAAAATTTGCCGGACGTTACGCCACGCCGATCATCATGCCGCCGACGGTAGCCATCATGGCGGCGGGCAAGCTGCGCAAGGAAGTAGTGATGGTGAAAGGGAAACCCACGGAGGCCCCGGTGTTGCCGCTCTCTTTAACTTTCGATCACCGGGCCGCCACCGGCGGCGAAGCCGCGCGCTTCCTCGGCGCGGTCCTCGCGGATCTCGAAAAAGCCGGTTAAGCGGCCCTGCAGGCCGGCCCGCCGATCCTGCGCGTCAGGGACAGGCCAGCCCGGCGATACTGGTCAGACGCTCCAGATCCATGGGGTGGGCGGCGAATGCGCCCGCAAACGCAGCCTCCATCACAAATGACATGGCGCCCACGTTGCAACCCGACCAGACGATCGTCACCGTAGCGAAGGGCACCAGCACCAACTGATCAACATCCCACGACGGCCCGAAGAACGGCCCGGTGCCGTCGTAATCGATCAGCATATCCACCGTCATCGTGTCACCGGTGAAGCTGCCAACGCCAAAGGCAAAAAACGGAAGACCCGAGGGATCGAAGCTGTACCAGTACAGCAGCACGACCCCGGGTGAATCGCCTTTGGTGGAAGACTGCCCGACCAGGATCTCCGTGTTGATCCCCTGGCCATTGAACGCCGGATCGTAGAACGATCCGCTCATGCCATCGCTGATGAAAAATCCCTTCTCGCTTGACGGGCGCTGCGCGGGTGCCGCCGGTAACTTGCCCGCCGCCAGCGCTGGACAGGGAACCCCGGCCACATCCGTGAGCCGTGCCATTATCATCGGGTGCGCGGGATAGGTGCCGGGATCGTCGGGATCAAAGGCGAACAGCAGGTTGTCACAATCAGTTGCCGTAATCGTCGCGCTGACGAAGTCCGCAGCGGCGAACTGGCCGGCATCCCAGTCGGGCCCGAAAAACGGGCCATTACCGTCATGGTCAAACAGCATGTCCACGCTGATGGTATCGCCCACAACATCGCCCACGCCGAAGGCGAAGAACGGGAACCCGCCAGCATCAAAGCTGTACCAGTAAACCAGCGCCACACCCGGCGCGCCTTTTCCGTCCTTGCCGACGGCCTGCTTCGCCAGGACCTCGATGTTGATGCCCTGACCGTTGTAATTACTGTCCGAGAACGAGCCGCTGATGCCGGAATCCGCCATGAACCCGCTGCCGGTGCTGGTGACACGAAAACCACCCTGCGCCAGCGGAGAAAAAATCACCGTCTGCTGATCCAGATCCCAGGCGCTGTTGTCGGGACCTGCCCACCCAAGATTTTCGTCACCCTCACCACAGGTGTTTGCCACTTCGTCACACCACCGCTCGTAGATCGTGTCGCCGCCGATAAAGGTACCGCCGTTCAGATCAAAGGGGTTCGCCTCCGGAGTGGGGTACGTTCCATCGCTGAGCGAGATACCCACCACGATGCCTTCTCCCAGGCTGACCAGCAGGTCTTCGCCGGGATCGTCCAGGATGCCGTTGTAGCCAAAGACGATCGTGCCGTCAGTAAACAACTGCACCTGAAACGTCGATGTGTGCGTTTCTCGTTCATCCGTGCCCACTTCGTTCCAGGTTATGACCCAGCGATTGCCAAGCTGGTTGAAGTGAACAGTGCCCTCGGTTGAGTTATCCCAATCGCTACCCATGGGGCAGATCACAGGTTCTGGATCACCCACGCCGTCGTCGTCTGCGTAGAATGTCTCGAATTCTTCCCAGAGATCGTAGTCAATATCATTATCCGCGCCCAGGGTGCCAAGCTGTACGCATCCATTGGTGCCGACAAACACGCCGGTGTAGGCAAATCCTTCGAAGGGGAACGTTCCGCCCAGTCCCCGCATGATCTCCGCGTCATCCTCTCCGGTAAGCGCGTTCATCACGCCACCGAAATCGCTCTCCCAGATGGGCGGGTCGGCCAAAGCGGCCCGCGTGAACGCCACGGAGAAAATGACAGCAACCAGCAAGACAAGGAACTTGTTCATGGCCAGGGACCCCCTCAAACGGAACGGCAGGGCAATTATGGCATGCCTGCCGGGCCACACCCGAGCATAGACAACAGCTTGGCGATCATGACCTCAGGAAAGACTTGCCGCCACCTTGGCGTCTGGTAATGTGTGCGTTGTCGGACCCACAGAGGTCCGCGGGGGAGAACCCACATGAGAATTGCTCTTGCCGTTGCCGCTTTGGCTCTGCTGGCGGGTGCCTGCAGCACCACGCCGGAAGAGCAGGCCGAACACGATCAGATGATGCTCGAGCGTTGCG
>SMWH01000128.1 GCA_004357005.1 Gammaproteobacteria bacterium | reverse complement strand
CGTCCGCAGTCGGCCCAGCGTTTTGTAGTCCCGCGCGCGAAATGAGGACCCTCCGGTCGGCGTCGCCGCAGTCGAGGGTTTCAGCGTCGCCGCCAGCCGTTTGAATTCGTGACCCGGGTCGATGTACAGGCCGTGTCCTCCCGGTTTGAGCAGGCCGTTGACCGCCGTAATGACGCTGTCTCGTTTCTTTTCGGCTATATACATGAGTGAAGTGACCGCGACGATCCCATCAAACAAACCGGGTCTGAAGGGCAAGGATTGAATATCCGCGCAGACGACAGGCTTGTTGATCTGTTTTGCGTACATCCCGCAGTAACTTTTGGAGAAATCGGCCCCGACAAGTTTGATATCCCCGCGGGCGTCGCGAATGGGCAAACTGATCCTTCCGAAACCACACCCCAGGTCGAGAACTCGTCCGCCTGTCGGGATCCGGGGGAGCAGTTTGTGCAGGACTACCTCGGCATGAAAGTCATGCAGGTACTGATTCAGGTTGTCAGGAAGTCCGCGATACAGCACGCCCTCCAGGGATGTGCCTTTCTCGAGCGCACGCGAATCCCAACTGGCCCGTTGTGTCTCGTTTTTGTGATCTTCGCTCATGTCAGCGGGGTTGTTGACACGGTTCGCTCATGCCTTCATCTCCGCCCAGGGCGCCAGCTGAACGGATCATGTTCATTTCGCGGCGGCGTTGTCCCAGTCCCGTTTGAATGGGTTCAGGTCGAGTTGGAGCCCGGCCGAGATACCCAGCACTGCGCTTATCAGGATCGTGCCTATCCGGTTGCACACGGCTACGAGTATGGCGATTTCCAGAGGCACTGATGACTTGACGAGCAGGAATATCAAAACGGCATCGTAGCCGCCCAACCCTGCAGGCATAAGCGACGCCATCCCTGCAAAAACGCTTACGGTCGTAATGACGAAGAGCGAATTCCACGGAAGGTGGTACCCGAACATTGCCAGTAGTGCCCAGTGTCGCAACACATTGCTGGCGATGTCGGTAGCTACGATCGCGGCGGCAAAGAGCAGGCGGGGCCAGTCTATCTGGTCGATAATGGCCAGCGCCTGGGACAAGCGGTCCGCGAGTCTGGCAATTCCCGGCAGCCGGAACAGCATGGCAATCAGGCGCTTTCGGGCCAGGAAGGCCAGAACAGCCAGAACCAGTACTACCGGTATCAGGCGCATGACGGACAACTGGCCCTTGCTGAAGATGTTGAGATCGACAAGCAGGTAAAAGCCTCCCAGGGCGGCCACCGCCCAGCCGCCGTAATAAATAAGGCCGTCCAGCGCAAGCACGCCCGCAATGCTCGTCAGCTGAAGTCCAAGGTGTTTGTTGAGCAGGAAAATGCGCACCGGGATGCCCATTTTCAGGGGCAAGGTGTAACTGAGAAATCCTGTCAGATTGAAGATATTGAGCAAGAGGCCATAGGGTGTTCGTCGCCAACCACCGAGATAGATTTTCCAACGCAACGGTTCTGCGAGAAAATGCAGAGCCACGAACGCAAGAAACGGAATCAGATAGAGCAGATCAATGCGGTCGAAAACATCGAGCAACTGTGTCCAGAAAGATTCGCTCATCTAGAAGCTCGTGGTGTTTTTCTTCCGCGGCGGTTCCCTTAGGCGTATCGAATGTCCGCTAACCTGCGATCAGGCTGGCATTCCGAATGGTATCCCAACCTGCTTTGACATGTCGTTAAAAACACTCCGCAGGGCACGACCTGCTGCAAATGTCGACCGGAACCCAGTTGTCGCTGGCTGATTCCCATCGGGAGGTCTGGCGGCTGGCGGGGCCGATGATCCTCTCCAACATCACTATCCCCTTGCTGGGACTGGTGGACATCGCCGTGATGGGCCATTTGCCCGACCCGGTTTATATCGGCGCCGTGGCGCTGGGTGCCATGATCTTCTCCTTCGTGTTCTGGGGTTTCGGCTTTCTCCGCATGGGGACCACGGGCATCGTCGCCCAGGTTTTTGGCAGCGGGGATGCTGACGGACTACGCGCGTCGTTGGGGCAGGCGCTGCTGCTGGCGGGCGGGTTGGGTCTGGCGCTGCTGGTTCTGAAAATGCCGCTCTCGGCACTCGCCTTCTGGCTTGTGCAGGGGAGCGCCGATGTGGAGTCACTGGCCCGTGTCTATTTCGACATCCGCATCTGGGGCGCCCCCGGGACCCTGATCAACTATGTCGTCATCGGCTGGTTCCTGGGAATGCAGAATGCCCGGGTGCCGCTGTTGATCATGGTCACCACCAACGTCACCAATATCGTTCTGGATTTCACCTTTGTCGTCTCTCTGGGCATGACCGCGGATGGTGTCGCGCTCGCGTCGGTGATCGCCGAGTACACGGGCATGACGCTCGGTGTGTTGCTCGTACTTCGACACCTGCGTGCGTATCCGGGGCGTTGGTTGAAGGAACGCGTGCTGGACCGGGTGTCTTTCGCCCGCATGGTCAACGTCAACCGGAACATTTTTATCCGCACCCTGTGTCTGGTATTCGCTTTCGCTTTTTTCACCAGCCAGGGCGCCGCACAGGGTGATCTCATACTGGCGGCGAACGCGGTGCTCATGAACCTGCAGCACTTCACCTCTTATGCGCTGGATGGATTCGCCCACGCCGCCGAAGCACTGGTAGGGCGCTATGTCGGCGCCCGGGACAAACGGGGTTTCCTCAGATCGGTGCGGACAGCTGCTGAGTGGGCGGCGGGCGTGGCGTTGCTGTTTTCCCTTATCTATGCGGTGGTGGGCGGGCTGATCATTGATCTCATCACCGACATCGACCGCGTTCGCGCGATGGCACGGATCTATCTTCCCTGGATAATCGTTTCGCCCCTGATCTCGGTATGGAGTTTCCTGCTGGACGGGGTTTTTATCGGGGCGACCCGGGGGCGCGAGATGCGCAATACCATGCTTGTCTCCGTGCTGGTGTTCTATCTGCCCGCCTGGTACCTGCTGCAGCCGCTGGGCAACCACGGCTTGTGGATGGCCCTGATGGTGTTCATGGCCGCGCGCGCACTCACGATGGGTTGGTCCTGGCGGCGTTTGTTGCGGACGGACGCTTTCGGGGTCGGTACGGGCCCGGCTGCAAGCTCCTGAAAAACCTTACTTTTGACAGGGGCTGGCGAGGGGTGCGGGTCTATACTATGTGTCACCGCTCATGAACCTGAATCACGACAGACTGTTCCAGTACGCCGCGCTGTTTACCTGGCTGGCCGTGGGTATCCCCCTGTACCTGTTTATTCTCGAGGGCGAGCCCTTTGTTTCCGGTGATTACTGGTGGATCGCGGGTCATGTGCTGTTCGGCCTCAGCTATGGTCTGGTGGTGTGGCACGGGGAAGCCCGCTTCGACTGGACCACGGTGTTGTTGTTTGCGGTCATGACCGGCAGCGCGCTGATGGTGAGCTATGGCAGCGGTACGGGGCTGGGCGGCTTCTTCCTCATGGTGATGGCCGCGCTGCTGGCCTGGCACCGGTTTCCGACGCCGTTTGCGATTGCCTGGCTCATCGCCCAGAACGCCGCCCTGGCGGTGATCTTCGCCGAGGTCCGGGAGATCTCCATCCAGCAAGCGCTGCTTTATTCGCTCACTTACATTGGCTACGAGGCCTTTGCCTATGTGGTGGCACTGGTGGCGGTGCGTGAGGCCCGGGCCCTGGAGGAACTGCGCAAGCTGAACTCGGAGCTGCGGGCGACCCGGGAACTGCTGGCGGAAAGCAGCCGCATCAACGAACGTGTGCGTATATCCCGGGAACTGCACGACCTCCTTGGACACCATCTCACGGCCCTGAGTCTCAACCTGGAAGTCGCCAGCCACGTTACCGAGGGCAAGGCCCGGGAGCGGGTGGAGCAGGCAAAGTCACTGGCGCGGTTGCTGCTGGGCGACGTCCGCGAAGTCGTCAGCAACATGCGCAGCGACGGCACGCTGGATCTTTCCAGGGCATTGCGCGCGCTGGCGCAAGGTGTTCCCGCGCCGGAGATTCATTTCGAAGCACCCGATCAGTTGGGTATTGATGACCCGAGGAAGGCGCAGGTCGTGGTCCGGTGCGTGCAGGAGATCATCACCAATACGGTCAAACATGCCAAGGCGCAGAATCTCTGGATTACATTGACTGCGTCGGACGACGGTATCGAAATCAGCGCCAGAGATGACGGACGCGGTGTCAGCAAAGTGCGCATGGGTAACGGGCTCAAAGGTATGACAGAACGACTGCATCAATTCGGGGGATACATGGCGTGTGAATCGGAAAGAGGTCGGGGTTTTTCGATCAAGGCATGGGTGCCACTGGAGACTGCAGCATGATTCGTGTTTGCCTGGTGGATGACCAGACTCTGGTTCGTCAGGGTGTTCGCAATCTGCTCGAGTTATCTGAAGAAATCGAGGTCGTGGGGGAAGCGGCGGACGGGGAGGAAGCCATCCGGGAGATTCCCGGCATGAACCCGGATGTCGTGCTGTTGGATATGCGCATGCCGATCCTGTCCGGGTTGGACGTACTCAAGGCTCTGGGCGAGCGCGAGCAGTTGCCGCCCACGATTATTCTGACGACCTTCGATGACGACAGCATTGTGCTGGAAGGGATACGTGCCGGCGCCAAGGGCTATCTCCTGAAAGATGTTTCCTTGGAGCAACTGGTCACGGCGATTGAGACGGTGGCGGCGGGCGGCACCCTGGTCAAGCCGGTCGTGACCGAACGCCTGCTTAAGGGGCTGGAAGGGGTGCGGTCGAAGTTTCCCAGTCTGGACCGGCCGGATCCCCTGACGGAAAGAGAAACCGAAATCCTGCGCTTGATGGCAGGCGGTTACAGCAACAAGGAAGTCGCCAATTCGCTGGGTGTCGCCGAGGGCACCGTCAAGAACCACGTCTCAAATATTCTCTCGAAGCTGGGGGTGCGGGACCGCACGCGGGCGGTTCTCAAGGCTTTCGAACTCGGTTTGGTCTGAGAGGAACCTGCTACCAGGGGATTTCCGCGCCGTCATAGGCGAGGAATCGACCGGCATGTTCCGGTGTGGCGTGCTCGATGATCGCACGCATTCCGGAGATGCTCTCCTCCACGCCGATCCAGGCGTCGGGTCCACCCATGTCCGTCAGCACCCAGCCGGGGTGCAGGATCAAAACGATGATGCCTTCCTTCGCCAGATCGATGGAAAGGCTTTTCATGACTGCGTTCAGCCCGGCTTTTGATGAGCGGTATATGACGCGACCACCGTCGGTGTTGTCCGCCATGCTGCCCATCTTGCTGGTGATGGTGACGATTTTTTTCTGATCGCCGGAACGCACGTTGTCCAGCAAGGCCTGTGTTAGCTCAAAGGGCGAGATGAGATTCACGCGCAAGGCGTCGAGCCAGGCTTCCGGTTCGCCGTAACCTTCTTCGGTCATGCGCGGGCCGCTGACGCCGGCGTTGTTGATCAACACATCAATGGGGCGGTCTTTCAGCGTTTCGGCCAGAGCACGGATCTGATCCGAACGGGCGACATCGACAGCCAGGATCGTCAGTCGGTCATTATCCAGCGCGCGCAGGTCACCCGCATCGTCGGGATTCCGGCAGCAGGCAATGACGTCCCAGCCATCGGCCAGGTACTGGCGCGCGAATTCGAGCCCGAGACCGCGATTGGCTCCGGTAACGAGTGCAGTGGGCACGGTTTACAGGCTTTCGATTTCCTGTTTCAGATCGAAGTTTTTGTCCGTGACAATGGTTTCCACGGCCTGAAGGCGCTCGGCAAGCACGCCGATTTGCCGCTCGATCCGCTGCATGCGGGCGTTGCTTTCATCCAGTTCGCCCTTTTGGACGTTCAGCCGTTTCGTCCGCAGGAAGTTGTTGACGATGCCCGCGCCAAGGCTCATGGCAATAATCGCCAGGATAAAGGAATAGGAACTGCTCATGGTGTTCTCCCCGAAAGAACGCGCTTCAGGATAACGCTTCCGGATGATGATGGCCTGTGTTGATCGTCATACGCTCCATGACATAGCACAGACAGTCCTGCCGAACGATCTGCGCGTCCAGCGTTAACATGGATGGCATGAGTATCCTTTTGGTTCGGATCTCGCCATCCACGATTTCAAAAAGATCCTGAGTGATATCGGTACCGAAGTCATCCACTGCCACGATAGGAGCGGATTCGCCGTTTCCCGATGTGCCGAAACTCGTGCCGGCGGGCAGTTCGTGAAAATTCATGTGATCGAGATCCGCTTCGAAACAGATATCCGCCGCGCATTCGCCAAAACCGAAACTCACGCCTTCATTCACCCGCACCGTGGCGACCGTTCGAAACAGATCGATATCATGGCTGGCGACGGGGTGCGCGGGGATCTCGGCCATGTGCAGGCAGGCATCCAGGTAATCGCGCGCGTGGTTTTCTCCCCGCGCCTGTCCCGCCTGCCCACACTCCAGAACAACCGCGGGACAGAACTCGGAGAAACAGGCCGCCTGGGTACCCGGGGGTCGCGTGTAGTACACGACGGTGCGGGCGAACATGGTCGCCAGGTGGAACATGCGGTTCGCGATCCGCGTAATGGCCGAATAGTGAGGGTTCAGACCGCTCGTGTTGTGAATATCCACGCTGGCAAAAGGATGGCGGGCACGCATGGCATCGGACACCTGTCGCAGCACCCGATTGATGTCGGTATCCATGCGGACGCCGCCGGGCCAGGAACGGTTGAAATCAACCTGACCCGCTGTCGTGCGTAAACGCTGTTGGGCGGCCCCAATATTGGCGATGAAAAGAGACAGGGATCTGGGCAGCTGTTTGCCGGCATAAGCCGAGAGCAGGGCCCGGGCAGCTTCCCACCCGGTGAATTCGTTGCCGTGCTGGAGGACCGAAACGAACAGGGGTTGCGGCTGGCGCCCTTCGAGATGAATCAGCGTGGGTCCGGGCAGGACTTCCGCCAACTGGTCCGCGGACCGATCGAGCAGTTCATCGGGGATCCGGTCCAGTACTGTCAGTCTCGTTTCCATGTAGTCGTCTCGCCGATGCGAAACATACACGCTTGCACCCCACCATGAAAAGCCGTCAGATCAGAAACCGCAGGATCAAATGGCTGAGCGGGCCAGGAACTGCCTGAGCGCCGCGAGTTGGTCCGGGGCGCCCACATCGAACCAGACCCCGTCATAACGCTCGCCGCTGACGCCATCCCGGGAGGCGGCCCCGGCGATCACGGGCCACAGGGGGAAGCGGCCAGGGCGGCAGTTTTTGAACAGCGAGGCCGGGTACACGCCCATTCCTGAAAAGGTCAAGGATCGGTT
>SMWH01000127.1 GCA_004357005.1 Gammaproteobacteria bacterium | reverse complement strand
TTCAGCAGGAGTTGTTCCGGCAGGTCATCAACGGTAATCCCCACAGCGTCGGGTCCCTCTCCGAGTATCAGAAGCCACTGGTTTTTCGTGCTGGCGCCGTTCACGTTGTCGCCGGCGTCGAGCACGGCGTACATGTCGAAAACGGGGACGAGATTCCCGCGCACATTGACCAGACCCAGGCACCAGTTCTCGACGTTGGGCAAAGCACAGATCCCCGCACGCGGGATCAATTCACCAAAGACATCGTGTGGTATCAAAAGACAGACGGTGCCGACACGGCAGCCCCGTCTCTGAATGAGCATCTCGTCCGGCGCTTCTGGCGAAGAAACGAGCGTTTCATCGGGCAGCACGAAGCGCCGGGTTAGTGCTTTAGTTGGTTCGAGGAGCTCCACTGGTGCCCCCCCCGGTCTTCCACCGTCATTTTTTTTACTGTAGACGGTTTATCTGATCAAGAATCTGATCCGGGGTGTATGGTTTTGTTATGTATGCAGTCGCCCCCTGGGCTTCGGCCCAGACTTTGTCGGCTTTCTGGTTTTTGCAACTGACCATGACGATAGGAATCCCTTTTGTTTCCTCGTCTCTGCTCAGCGTACGGCAAGTCTGAAATCCGTCCATTTCGTCCATGATGATATCCAGGAAGATAAGGTCCGGCTTCTCGGCCTTGGCCTTCCTGATTCCTTCGTCACCCGTGGATGCCGTCAATACCATAATTCCCGCATCAGATACTATCTTCTGCAGGTTTACGCGATCCGCTTTGGAATCGTCGACGACAAGTACCTTGCTTATTGCCATCATTTCTTCTCCGAAACGTCTGCTGCTATCTGCCTGACCGTTGGTCGCGGGGATGATTCTGTACGTATGTGTCGGCATTATCCGAACTCCCTGACAAAACTTTGCAAAACGGTGTGTAAATCTTCAGCCCTGACGGGTTTGGTGAGATAACGGTTGCATCCCGCCATTGTCCCGCGCAGCCTGTCGAACGCAGTGCCTTTGCCGGTCAACATGACCACCGGGATACCCCGGGTCTGCCGATCCGCCTTGAGTTGCCTGCAGGCCCGAAAACCGTCCATGCCTGGCAGAATCACGTCCATAAACACGATGTCGTAGGGACGGCTGCGTACCTTCTCCAGACCATCTTCCGCGGTTTCCGCGAAATCAACCGCCATCCCGTAAAGATCCATACAGATCTGCATCTGTTTCCTTACGGCATAACTGTCATCGACAACCAGGGCTCTGGGACCAAAGCTGCGCCTGGCGGTCGATTCCCCGGTAACCGGCCGCGCCGCTTGAACATCGTCACCCACCACCAGTTCCGGCACATACTTGAGCTCCTGGATGGTGACGGCATCCAGCATGCGCATCAAACGACGTGGTAGAGCGGCGCGTGTCAGACTGTAGCGCGCACCATTCGCGCCGGCACCACCGGCCGAGATGATTATCGCGGGCGTGCGGCCGGCGAGTTGCTCCCAGTGGTTAACCGCTTTGTTGTCATCACCGTCAACAAGCAGAATATCTGCTTCATGAACAAGCGTTGGCGGTACGACTGCATAACCGCGGGGTCGTCCACTGGAGAGATTGCATACGGACAATACAGTCGCGCGTTGTACCCGCGACAAGCCAAGTATGCCCAGTGTGAATTCCGCCCGGGGTCTTGGACCCTGTTTCATGGCTATGATGTCTGCATCTGGTCTGTGTCTTGTCCCGTTATAACCTCCCTCTTAAAACACCACGTCATGGACCGGATCAACGCCATCAGGAACCTCCGGTGGGCTCCCGTTACCAAAAACCGCGTCGGGGTCAAAAAGGATACCTGACCGGACCGGTCTTTGATAGTCGCCGGAAGGTCAGGAAAAAAGCCCGTAGCGCCCCTAAGGTGAACCAGGGCCAGCACCCCGGGAGGCGGAAAAACCGCGTCTTTGCTTGCCCCACGGGGCCTCGCGCTGATACAGTGCCGTCCTTCGCCGCAGTGCGGCATTGTTTGAGTTTGCAGCTTTTCCGGGATTCATATGCTGGGTTTCAAGCACCTTCGGGGGCTTTTTTCTAACGATCTATCCATCGATCTGGGCACGGCCAACACGCTGATATTCGTGCGCGGGCAAGGCATCGTGCTCAATGAACCGTCTGTGGTTGCGATTCGTCAGGAACGCGGCCCGGGCGGGCCAAAAACCATTCAGGCTGTGGGAAAAGAAGCAAAGCTCATGCTGGGACGCACACCCGGCACGATCGTCACCGTGCGACCGCTGAAGGACGGCGTCATCGCCGATTTCACCGTGACAGAGATGATGCTGCAGCGCTTTATCAAGCAAGTGCATCAGGACCGCCTGTTCAAACCCAGCCCACGCGTACTGGTGGCCGTCACGTGTGGCTCCACACAAGTGGAAAGACGTGCCATCAAGGAATCCGCAACCGGCGCGGGAGCGCGGGATGTCTATCTGATAGAAGAGCCGGTGGCAGCCGCGATTGGCGCCGGGATCCCGATCCATGAAGCCCGCGGGTCCATGGTGCTGGATATCGGCGGTGGAACGTCGGAAGTCGCGGTGCTGGCGCTCAACGGCGTCGTGTATTCGCAATCTGTCCGAATCGGTGGCGACAAGTTCGACGAAGCCATCATCAATTACGTCCGTCGCAACTATGGATCACTCATCGGTGAGGCGACCGCGGAGCGGATCAAGCTCGAAGTGGGAACCGCTTACCCCTCCACAGAGATCCGGGAGATCGAAGTATCGGGCCGCAATCTCGCCGAAGGCGTGCCCCGCAGTTTCATCATCAACAGCAACGAAGTGCTCGAAGCGCTCCAGGAACCCCTCGCGGGCATCGCCGCGGCGGTCAAGACCGCGCTGGAACAGACACCGCCGGAACTCTGCTCCGATGTGGCGCAACGTGGCCTCGTGCTCACCGGAGGCGGCGCACTGCTGCGCGATTTCGATCGCTTACTGATGGAGGAAACCGGCCTGCCCGTATTGCTGGCGGAAGATCCCCTCACCTGCGTGGCCCGTGGCGGTGGCAAAGCCCTCGAACTCATGGACGAGCAGGGCAACGAGTTTTTCGTTTCCGAGTAACCACGCCGCCGTGGGGCTGCTAGACTCAACGACCCGCAGAACCCAGGAATAGCCGCTGATTTCGCCGCTCCCGGACGTGTAGTGCTAGGTTCGTCCCCAGGCAACAAACAACCAATCTTTTCTCAGGCCACATCCAGCCTGATAAGTCTCGTCGTCGTCGTTTCCCTCTCAGTGCTCCTGATGTATCTGGATCGCCGCCACGCTTATCTCGACACTCTACGCACGGGAATGACGACGCTTGTGTATCCGATCCAGCGCGCCGTGGATCTTCCGGTCCGGGGCGGCCGATGGCTGGTCCGCAGCCTGGTCAACCAGCAGACGCTTCTGGATGAAAACCTCACACTGAGACAGCAACGTCTCGAAGATCAGCACAAGCTGCAGAGCCTGGCCGAACTGCAAGCCGAGAACGAAAGACTTCGCGCGCTGCTGGAATCCGCCGCGCGGGTTCCGGAACAGGTTATCGTGGCCGATCTGCTTTCGGTTGATCTGGACCCTTTCAGTCATCTGATCCTCCTGGACAAGGGCACACGCGGGGGCGTGCGGGTAGGTCAACCGCTGCTGGACGCGGAAGGTGTGATGGGACAAATAGTGGAAACCGGCCCGTTTTCCGCCTACGCGATGCTGATAACCGATCCAAACCACGCCCTTCCGGTGCGCGTGCACCGCAATGGCCTGCGCGGAATTGCCTTTGGCACCGGGTTTACCGACCAACTCGAACTCCCCGATCTTCCGGTGAACGCGGACATCCGCGAAGGCGATCTGCTGGTGACTTCGGGTCTGGGCGGACGTTATCCGGAAGGTTTGCCCGCCGCCATCGTCACCGAAGTGGTCCGTGACCCCACGGATGACTTTGCGCGCATTACCGCGCGACCGACGGCAATGCTGGATCGCAGTCGTGAGGTCCTGCTGGTGGTCTCACGATCGCGAGTCACCACTGAAGCAGAACCGGACGGCACCACGACAGCAACGGATATCGTGTCTGACGAAGCGACGGCCAAGGACGCGCCAACTGAGGAGATGCCGGCTGCGGAGACGATTACATCGCAAGACGACTCAAGCCCGGATCAAAGTCCTGACAATCCTGACAACGAACAAACTGATGACACACCGGAAGATGGGGACACCCGGTGAGGCAACCTTTCCGGACACAGGATTTCTCCGGGCGGCGCATGGCCGGTCTCTCGCCGGGGGTTTTCGCCGGCAGCCTGATCGTTGCCTTCATCCTCACCATCCTGCCGCTTCCCGAGTGGGCTGCTCCCTATCGCCCCTACTGGACGGCGCTGGTAATGATCTACTGGTGTCTGAGCTTCCCGGGCCAGATCGGCGTGCTCGCGAGTTGGCTGGTGGGACTGCTGGTGGATGTCCTGACCGGGAGCCCGCTGGGTCTGCACGGGCTGGGACTGGCCATCATCAGCTACATCACCCTCATTCTCCACCGCCGGGCCCGGTTGTGGCCTCTGTGGCAACAGGCCTTTGTGGTGACAGCGCTCCTGCTCAACGATCGAGTGATCGCCCTGTGGATCCGCGGCCTTATCGGACAAAACACGGGCGGATGGGAGTACTGGGCGAGCCCGGTGGTAAGCGGCCTGCTCTGGCCGTGGGTGCATTCGATGCTCAATGCGCTCCAAACCCGGTCCAGGCGCAGCTGACATCTGATCATGGCTCTTCGTAGCGCCATACGTGACTACGCTCGGGAACACAGGTTGTTCGCGTCGCGTACTGTCATTGCATCGGTCTTCGTGGCGCTGGGATTCATCGCGCTGGCGGCACGTTTTGTTCACCTGCAGGTCGTCCAGCACGATCATTTCGTCACGCGTTCGGAAGCCAACCGCGTAAAGGTCCAGGCCATACCGCCTGTGCGCGGTCTCATTCTCGACAGGAACGGGATACTGTTGGCCGAAAACCTCCCCTCTTTCCGTCTCGAACTGACGCTGGAAAGAATCACGGATCTGGATGCGACCCTTGCCGCGCTGGCTAATATCCTCGAAATCTCCGACGCTGATATCAAGCAGTTCCGGGATCTGCGCGTGCAGCGGCGCCCCTTCGATCCAATCCCGTTGCGTTTGCAGATGACCGAAAAAGAAGTGGCACGCTTCTCGGTGAACCGGCACCGTTTTCCCGGTGTCGATGCTGTTGCCTATCTGTCCCGTCACTACCCGTTGGGCCGGCACACGGCGCATGTCGTGGGTTACGTCGGACGCGTGGACGTGAACGACCTGCAACGGATAGACCAGGGCGAATACCGGGGCACAAGCCACATAGGAAAAACCGGTCTTGAAAATTTCTACGAACCCGTCCTGCACGGAAAGGTAGGACATCGGCGGATCGAATCCAACGCCCAGGGACGCATTCTCACGGAACTGGAACGAACGCCCGCGATTCGGGGCACCGATTTGCACCTGACGCTTGATATCGGTCTGCAGATCGCGGCGGAAGAAGCGCTGGGTGAGCACACAGGCGCCATAGTCGCGATCGATCCCGCGAGCGGGGATGTCCTGGCGCTCGTGAGCATGCCGAGCTTTGATCCCCACCCATTTATCCACGGCATCAGTGTGGCCGGCTACCGGGCGTTGCAGACCGAATGGAGGAAACCGTTGTTCAACCGCGCCCTGCAGGGACAATACCCCCCGGGCTCGACGGTGAAACCATTCATAGCCCTGGCAGGGCTTACAGACGGAACCACGGACCACGAACATACGGTTTATTGTCCAGGGTATTTCCAGCTTCCCGGCAAGGAACGACGATACCGGGACTGGAAGCGCGAAGGTCACGGGACGATGAACATTTCCCAGGCCATTACGCGCTCCTGCGATGTATATTTCTACACACTCGCCTACAAAATGGGGATTGACTCGATGCACGATTATCTCGTGCAGTTCGGATTCGGGTCACCTACCGGTATCGATCTCCATGGAGAACGCGCCGGGCTGTTCCCGTCGCGGGAATGGAAAGAACAGACTCTTGGCGTAGCCTGGTATCCGGGCGAAACGGTCATCACCGGGGTTGGACAGGGTTTTGTGCTGGTGACTCCGCTGCAACTGGCGGTTGCAACGGCAAGTCTGGCACTGCCAGGTCACAGGGTAACGCCGAGACTGGTGCGTTGGCTGGAGAGACCGGACGGGACGATCCTGCTGAATGAGCCCAGCGTGACCATCACGGAACCCCCCATGTCCGAAAAAGACTGGCGCATGGTCATCGAGTCCATGGTGGACGTGGTGCACACCCCCCGGGGCACGGCCCAGTCCACGGGCATCGGGGCTCCCTATACCATCGCCGGAAAAACCGGCACAGCACAGGTATTCGGTCTGGGTGAAGATGAAGAATACGTGGAAGAAGAAACGGCAGTGCACCTGCGTGACCACGCGCTTTTTATCGGTTTCGCTCCAGCGGATGATCCACGGATCGCTGTCGCCGTGGTTGCCGAAAACGGCGGGAGCGGTAGTCGTGTCGCAGCACCCATGGCGCGCAAGGTAATCGATCGTTACCTGTCATCCGTGGATCTGTAGACGAAAATGCAAGGTTCCTCCGCCATTCCCAGCGTTACCGAACCCGTGAGCGCGCGTTTTCTTCGTGCTACACATATGGACTTCCCGCTGTTGTTCGGCCTGTTGGTGCTGTGCGCGATCGGATTGATCGCTCTCTACAGCGCCGGTGACCAGAGCAATCCCATGATCGTCCGACAGGTGATCCGACTCGGGGTGGGTTTCGCGGCATTGGTGGTGGTTGCGCGTATCGACCCGCAGACTCTTCGGACCTGGACGCCATGGTTGTTCGGCATTTCCTTCCTTCTGGTGGCGGCGGTTCCATTGATGGGGGCCAGCGGGCACGGCGCGCAACGCTGGATCGATCTGCAGGTCGTTCGCTTCCAGCCCGCGGAGCTTCTCAAGTTGACAGTGCCGATGGCGGTCGCCTGGTATCTGTATGACCGGAACCTGCCCATGGGCTTCCGGGACTTCGTGGTGGTCGTGCTGATCGTGGCAGCCCCGACCGCGCTGATCATCATGCAACCGGATCTGGGTACCGCGATCCTCGTGGCCGTCAGTGGTTTTTTCGGGATGTTCCTGGCGGGTTTGCGATGGCGGATCATCTTCGCGGTTCCGCTGCTGCTGGCCGTGGCGGCGCCTGTGGCCTGGATGGGGCTTCGTCCTTATCAGAAGGA
>SMWH01000126.1 GCA_004357005.1 Gammaproteobacteria bacterium | reverse complement strand
TCAAAGGCTGCGCCTGTCGCCGGCACCGTCACGCGGAAATCGTGTGCTTCCATCTCCGGCGGCGCAAAGTTCGAGTCCGGGGAGATGAAAGACGAAAGGTCCGGCTGAACCAGCGAACGGGTCAGGAGTATCAGTCCGTCCGGACTCACCACTACACCCGTTACATTACCGTCCTGATCGTTGGTCTGGCCCATGAACCTCATGGTCAACACATAGTCCACGTTGACCATGGCATCGGCATGCTGATCCAGGAGCCTGGCGTAAATGGCCTGAATCGCGCGCTGAGTCTGCGCCATGTGGGCATCGATATCCTGTTCCTCTTCCTGGGCCCTGGCGTTTCCACAGGCGATCACGATCAACAACATCGCCGCATATCGTTTCATCAGTCTGCACCTTCTTTCGGGCCAACCTGGGTGTCCACGAACAACAGCCTTGTGGTCGCGCCCCGCAGGATGAGGAAAGAAACCGTGTCCTGATGAGCAGCCGAATCCAGGGCGCGCCGAACATCGCCGACATTGTTGACCGCGAACTCCCCAACACGCAGGATCAAATCACCCGCTCTCAGGTGAGCCACACCGGCCCAGCCACCGCGTTCAACCTGGGTCGTCAGCACGCCACCCATGTCGTCGTTCCAGTTGTTTTCCGCGCGATCAAAAAACCCGACATCGCGAACTTCAAGATCAAACTTGAGACTCCGGTACCGGGGCATCTGATCCGAACTCGCCGGCAGGCGCTCCAGTTCCACGGTTATCGACAGTTCATCACTGCCCCGCAACACGGAATAGGTAATCTGGTTGCCCGGCGTTCGACCCGCGAGCTTCCGGTCCATCCCCTTCGTATCCCTGTCGTTCGCGGGCGACAGCGCATCCCCATCCATGGCCGTAATAATGTCGCCCGTGCGCAATCCCGCGCGTTCCGCGCTCGTGCCCGAATACACCTGGACGACTCTGAAACCCTCGCGCCCCAAGCCGAGTTCACGAACGGCCCTGCGCGTTACCGGCTGGGCCTTGAAACCCGTCCAGGGTTTGTCCAGAACGCTCAAAGTCACCGGACCCGGTTCTGAGGTCTCGGGACGCAACGCGGTCAACAGGGACTGACCCTTGCGGTGCACCTCGATGACGACCACGGCGTCTGCCCGTTCCAGTTGCCCCCGGAACTCCTGCAGATCTTCGATGGCCATGCCGTCCACGGCACGAATGACATCACCGGATCGTAACGCCGGGCGGGCTTCGGCTGCCGGTCCACCACGCTCCACGCCTGTCACCAGCACACCCCGGTCATCGTCAAGGCGCCGGTTGCGGGCCATGTGCGCAGTCATGTCTCTCAGGGTCAGGCCCCAGTCCTTGACGGCAAGCCTTTCACCCACGTCCCGCGGGTACTCCACCGACGTCATTGCGGTTTCCTTTTGTCCGTCGCCGCGCCGGAAAGCCACGTTCACTTCCACGCCTACGGGCCTTTCGCTCAGCGCCCTGCGGAAACCCGGCAATTGCTCGGGAAACTTCACCGTGACCCGCTCGCCATCCAGGGCCAGAATCAGGTCACCCGGGCGCAGTCCTGCGTTTTCCGCGGGCGATCCTTCGATCACGCTATTGATCAGCACACCTTCCTCGAACGGTGTGCCTCGCAGTGACCGGAAGTTCAGCCCAAAAAAACTGCGTTTTACATAACCATCACGCAGCAGCGTCGCCACGATGATCCGGGCGACGTTGCCGGGAATGGCAAACCCCATGTTTCCCCCGAAGGGCACGCCACGGGTGTTGACACCGATGATCTCGCCGGCCAGATCGACCAGTGGCCCTCCCGAGTTGCCGGGTGCAATCGCCGCGTCGTGCTGAATCCAGCGGTAATAACGCCCGGTGGGCTGATCGCGCCCCAACTCGGCCTCGTAGTCGCTCTGGTCCTGGAACACGCTCACGAGCAGGCGTTCCCGGTTGTTGACCACGCCCAGGGACATGGAATGGCTCAGCCCCCAGGGCGCGCCCATGGCCAGCACATAATCGCCGGCGGTCAACGCGTCCGAGTCACCGAATACGGGTATCGACGACTCGGGCAGTTGCGCATGTGCGGGATCGAATTTCAGCAGCGCGATGTCCGACAGAGGATCTTCCGCGAACAACTCTGCGTCCACCTCGGATTTGTCCGCCAGAATCAGCTTGAAGCGAATGCCGTTCTGAGTGACGTGGACGTTCGTGAGCACATGCCCGTCTGCCGAGATGATCGTCCCGCTTCCGCTGGCAACCATGAGGCGGGGACGACCCTGGTAATGGTTTTCCCGGACCACCATCACGCTGACCACGAAAGGCAGTACTCGCATCCGGGCTGCCTCCAGCGCGCCTTCCCACTCGGCATCCGCGGGGACCCGGGCGGATACCGCGGTACACAGCATCACGCAAACCAGCACGAGAACCGTGCGCATCAGCCTGCGTTGATCTCTTTGATGAGCGCATCGGCGAAACTGCTGGTGGAGACCGTTGTCGCGCCTCCCATCTGCCGGGCAAAATCGTAGGTCACAATCTTCTTGCCGATCACTTTCGGGTAGGCGTCGTTGATCACATCAACGACCTCAGACCAGCCGATGTAGTCAAACATCATGACGCCGCTGAACATCAGGGAACTGGGGTTCACCTTGTCCTGGTTCGCATACTTGGGCGCGGTGCCATGGGTGGCTTCGAAAACCGCCAGGTAGTCGGCCATGTTCGCCCCGGGGGCGATGCCCATGCCGCCCACTTCCGCTGCGACCGCGTCTGACAGGTAGTCGCCGTTGAGATTCGTGGTAGCAATCACATCGAACTCATCCGGACGCAACAACATGAGCTGGAACATGATGTCGGCGATACGGTCCTTGATGATGACCTTTCCTTCCGGACACTTGCCATCATATTTGTCCCACAGCTCCTGTTCGGTAATCGTCTGGTCACCGAATTCTTCCGCGATGAGCTGATAACCCCAGTTGCGGAAGGCCCCCTCGGTGAATTTCATGATATTGCCCTTGTGTACCAGGGTAACGCTTTCCCTGCCCTTGTCGATGGCGTACTCGATGGCCTTGCGCACCAGGCGCCGGGTGCCAAAGGGACTGATGGGTTTGACGCCTATTCCGGCCTCATCAAAGAAAGTCGCGCCCATTTCCTCCTTGAGGAATTTGGCGACCTTTTCAGCTTCCGGGGAGCCTGATTCGTACTCGATACCCGCGTACACGTCTTCGGTGTTCTCGCGGAACAGCACGATATCCACTTTCTCGGGGTGTTTCAGTGGAGACGGGACGCCCTTGATATGACGCACCGGGCGAACACAGGCGTACAGATCCAGGTCCTGGCGCAGCGATACATTGAGCGAACGGAAACCGCCGCCCACCGGCGTGGTCAGCGGCCCTTTGATGGCCACGATCAGTTCCCGAATAGCTTCCAAGGTTTCGGCAGGGAAGTAGTCACCGTCATAGATTCCCGCGGCCTTCTCCCCAAGATACAACTCCGCCCAGTGGACCTTTCTTTTCCCCCCGTAGGCCTTTTCAACCGCCGCTTCCCAGATTCGCTGGCTGGCCCTGGTGATATCCGGCCCGATACCATCGCCTTCCACAAACCCGAGAATCGGGTTGTCCGAGACCTTTAGCCGGCCATCGACAATCCTGATCTTTTCACCCCGCTCCGGAAAACGAATGTGTTCGTACGCCATGACGGCTCCTTCCATCAAAAAGGGGACTGTTCCCTCATTTCCAGCCGGAATATACGGAAAAACGGGGACTGTAACCTCATTTCCAGTCAAAACAAGGGGAAATGAGGGAACTGTCCCCTTTTAGACTCTGAGTTCTAATGAGGGAACTGTCCCCTTTTTAGACTGCGTCGGCCGCCGAGGAGACCTGTTCCCGGCGCTCTTCTTTGGCCTTGTCGGAGCGAATCAGCTCCAGTTGTTTCAGATAATGCCTGTCAATCCCGGTGACGTACTCCCCGGAAAAACAGGAGGTGTCAAAACCATCCACCTTCTGGCTGCCTTCCCGGCACGCTGAAATCAGGTCTTCCAGATCCTGGTAGATCAACCAGTCGGCGCCCAGTTCCTTTTCGATCTCGGCTTCCGTGCGGCCATGGCCCACCAGCTCCTCCCGGGTAGGCATATCGATGCCATAGACGTTGGCATAACGTACCGGCGGCGCCGCCGAGGCGAAGTACACCTTTTTCGCGCCCGCTTTGCGGGCCATCTGGATGATCTGCCTGGAGGTGTTTCCCCTGACGATCGAATCATCCACCAGCAACACGTTCTTCCCCCTCAGTTCCAGATCGATGGCATTGAGCTTGCGGCGGACCGAAGCCTTGCGTATCTTTTGCCCCGGCATGATGAAGGTCCGGCCGATGTAACGGTTCTTGATGAACCCTTCCCGATACTTGACGCCGAGCCGGTGAGCCAGGGGCAGCGCCGCGGTCCGACTGGTGTCGGGGATCGGAATCACCACGTCAATATCGTGATCAGGACGCTGACGCAGAATCTTGTCCGCCAGCCGCTCTCCCATGCGCAACCGGGCCTTGTATACGGAGATATCGTCGATTAACGAATCGGGGCGGGCCAGATAGACATACTCAAAAATACAGGGGAAATGCCTGGGGCGATCGGCGCACTGTTGCGTCTCCAGTTTTCCGTCAAAACTGACGAAAACCGCCTCGCCCGGGTCTACATCGCGCACTAGCTCGAAACCCAGCACATCAAGCGCGACACTTTCCGAAGCAATGCAGTACTCCGGGCCTTCATCGGTCTGCCGCTGGCCAAACACCATGGGGCGAATCCCGTAGGGGTCCCGGAACGCGACGATGCCGTAGCCTGCCAGCAGCGTAATCGCCGCATAGGCGCCGCGCACCCGCCGGTGCACGCCGGCAATGGCACTAAAGATGTCGCGCGCGCCAAGCCGTAAACGGTTCTGCCGCGCCAACTCGTGAGCGAAAATATTGAGCAGGACTTCAGAATCCGACGAGGTGTTCAGATGACGGCGGTCTTCGAGAAACAGCTCCTTCTGAAGTTCGGCGGTATTGATCAGGTTGCCGTTGTGGGCAAGCGCCACTCCGTACGGCGAATTCACATAGAAGGGTTGGGCTTCAACCGCGCTGTCACAGCCCGCGGTGGGATAGCGCACGTGTCCTATTCCAGCGTTGCCGGTCAGAGCCGCGATGTCATCGATCTGAAACACGTCCCTGACCAGACCAGTGGTTTTGTGCAGATGAACCCGGCTGCCATCCCAGGTCATCATACCCGCGGCATCCTGACCGCGATGTTGCAGAACCGTCAAGCCGTCATACAGAACTTGGGCTACCGGGGAACGCGCTACGATGCCAATGATGCCGCACATATCCAGACCTCAGGTTTCCGTTTGCTCCGGCGGACCCGGCAGGTTCTCCAGCACGTCTTCCGGGAAATACTCCCTGACCCATTCCGCGCCCGATTCGAAATAAGGTATCAACCGCGATTCCTGCCACCTGTCCTCTTGCGCGATCGTGGTGAATCCCACCAGTAACACCAGCACCAACACCACGGCGGCGCCTCTCAGCGTCCCGAAAAGCATCCCCAGCATTCGATCGGTACCGCTGATTCCGCCTTTCTCGACGGCCTTGCCGACGATGTAATTGAGAAAACCCCCCAACAGCATCACCACCATGAACAGACCGCCAAAAGCCACCAGTACCCGCACCGGTCCACTGGAAATCCATTGCTCGAGAAAGGCGGCGACAGGTTCAGTAAAAACAAAAGCGATGACAAAAGCCAGCACCCAGACCAGAAACGCCATCACCTCCCGAATGAATCCGCGCACCAACCCGAGCACGATGGAAATGATCAGGATACCCGCGACGATGATGTCGGCCCAGTTGATGGTCATGACGAATCCGTCAGCACGAGGCCGTCCACATCAAATTTTTCCTTGATCTCGTTGCGTACGGCTTCCGCCCGGGAACGATCCTGTTCCGGGCCGAGCCGGACACGGTAACGCGGTTCGTCATCTTCGTTGACCGACTCTACGAAGGCGGTATACCCCGCTTCCCGGAAGCGATCACGAAAAGCAACCGCGTTTTCTTTTTCCTTGAAACTGCCGACCTGCAC
>SMWH01000125.1 GCA_004357005.1 Gammaproteobacteria bacterium | reverse complement strand
GCTTGATCGCCTCGCTGCGCGCGTATTGGATATCGGTCAACAGGCGATTGGCTTGCTCCACCACCGCGCTGCGGCGAACGGCGGTTTCGAACCCCGGAGCCGCCACGATGAGCAATATCCCCACGATGACGAGGCCCGTGAGGAGCTCCATCAAGGTAAGACCATGCTCATGACGACCCGACCGGTCGGCCCTCCCGGCCGGGTAAACGCGTGGACTGCGCATGGGATGTTTTTACCAATATTGCCCGGGGACAAGCGTGACCCCCTTCACGAAAACGCGTATTCGATGAGTAGATTTACCCTCGATGAGTAGATTTACCCTCACTGGGGAGGGTAGCCAAGCTAACTAATTGATTTGCATTGGGTTTGGTAAACAGCAAGGGTGGCCCCGCTCATCGCGCGAAAGCCGCCCCCGATCCCGTTCCTGATTCTCAAGAATTCGAAGCGGATGCCCCCCGCCGTCAGGGGTCGCCCCCTGTCATGGACCAGACTCGGCCGCCTTGAGTTTCTCGATCTGGGCCGTGATGAACCCTGCCCAGCGGTGTCCGGGGCCATGTCGATGGTTTTCTGCATATTGGCAATGGCGTTGGCCCGGTCACCCCGCATCAGGTAGATCTCGCCGATGTTGTAGAAAGAAGCGCGTTGTCCGGGTTGTATTCCACGTTCAGGTCCATCAGCGCCAGCGCTTCGTCGAACTTGTCCTCCCGTGCCAGGCCCGTGGCAAAGCCGTTGAGCGTGCCGGCCGTGAAATCAAAAGTGTGGCTCCCGTAGTTCTCTCGCAGTTCCCGGTACTTCGCGATAGTGGCGTCGAGTCCACCGTCCGCCATGGTCTGTGCGAGCACATCGGTCATGAGCGCGGGACGTCGTTGACCCCGGTGGCAGGTGACCCAGCGGATCTCGATACGAAAAGGGGACAGTTCCCTCATTATTCTTCGGAAATGAGGGAACTGTCCCCTGGTTTCCGGGAACTGTCCCCATTGTCCATTGTCAGGGAACTGTCAGGACGTCTTGGCAGGCCTGATCGTTTGTAGGATGCTGAGACCAATGAGTCAGTCTCTCAGACAGCGGGAACGGTCACGCTCGGCACTGATCGTCGGTCTTCTTGGCGGCAGCTTGTTGCTGGTTGCCCTGCTGACCTTTCAAACCCACTACGCCGTCACTGCGCATCGTCGCATGGCAGAGGAAGTGTTGCGTGATTACGCGTCGCTTGTGGCGGACGAATTCATTCGCCGGGGTTCCGTCGAAATTGGCTACTACGGCTTCTATCCGCTGATCACGATACTTAGCGGGGATGCGGAGTTGCCCGACCCCGAAACTCTGATCGAATCAGACGATGAGCGGGTCGCCAGGGCCGCGGGCCTGGCCCGGTCCTTTTTCCGTCGTGATCCGGTCACGGGGGATCTGTCGACAACCGGCGACGCGTTGAGCATCGCCCAGTTGGCGTGGCTGTCCGAAACGTTGTCTTCCCTGGAACCCAACGAGAATCCGTACGCCCAGCTTTACACGAGGATTGATGGCGAGCACATCAACGTCGTTTATTCCGCGCCAACGGTTGCCGGGTTGATCCAGGGCTTCGTCGTGGACAATGCCGCTTTGCCTGAATGGCTGGAGACGGCGGCGAATCGCCAACCCCTGCTTCCGCCGTCCCTGACGCACGGGGAAGTTGGAAACGAACATATTTTTGTGGAACTGACCACGCCACACGGTGATGTGTTGTTTCGACAGGGTCGTTATGGGGCGTCCAGCCTGTTCGTGGAAAAACCTTTCAGCACCGACCGTCCGGCCCTCTACGGCGGGTTGAACGTGCGTGCCACCATCGATCCGGCTGTCACCGGGCAGTTGGTGATCGGCGGTCTGCCCCGGTCCCGTCTGCCCGTGTTGTTGGCGCTGTGGACGCTGGCGGCGGTTCTCATTGTTGTGGCGATTCTCCTGTTGCGCCGGGAGCGCGCGCTGGGCCGACTGCGGGCGGATTTCGTTTCGCGTGTTTCCCATGAACTGCGAACGCCGCTGACTCAGATCCGCATGTTCGCCGAAACCTTGTTGCTGGGTCGTGTGCGAAACGAAGACGAAACCCGCAGATCGCTCGAGGTCATCGACAAGGAGGCACGCCGTCTGACACACCTTGTGGAAAACATCCTGCAGTTCTCGCGCGGGGAGCGGGGCGCGGTGAAACTGGAACTGACCTTGCAACCCATCTATCCGCTGGTGAGAGAACTCGCCAAAGACTTCCGGCCGTTGATGAAAACCGGGCGTCTGGTGATATCCAGTGATGTGAGTGACGAAGTCAGGGTCAGCCTGGACCCGGAAGCGTTTCAGCAGATGTTCGTGAATCTGCTCGACAACGCCGTCAAGTATGGACCGGAAGGTGAGGATGTGGATGTGTCCCTCAACTCGGCGAACGGGCAGGTTGTCCTCAGCGTCGGAGACCGGGGGCCGGGCATTCCGGCGCCTGAACGGGATCGTATCTGGGAACCCTACTATCGGGCTCGCCGGGAGCGCGACTCAGCCATTGCCGGAACAGGAATCGGGCTTGCGGTTGTCCGGGAACTGGCCAGGCTGCACGGCGCCAGCGCCGATGTTGAGGAACGACCCGAGGGTGGCGCCCGTTTTGTGATTCGTTTTCCTCGCGCGGACACGGGTGCTGCCTGATGAATCGCATTCTCGTGGTCGAAGACAGCGCTGATCTCGCTTTCGGTTTGCGTAACAATCTCGAGATCGAGGGTTACGAAGTGGATGTGGCCACGGACGGACGGCAGGGTCTGGAACTGGCGCGGGCGGGCAACCCTGACCTGATTATTCTCGATCTCATGTTGCCGGGGATGGACGGGTTCAGGGTGCTGAGAGAACTGCGAAGCGAAGGCCGCAACATGCCGGTCCTGGTGTTGACTGCCCGGGGAGAGGAAGCCGACAAGGTTCGTGGCCTCAAGCTCGGCGCCGATGATTACGTGACCAAGCCCTTCGGTCTGCTCGAGTTGCTGGCCCGGGTGGAGGCCCTGTTGCGTCGCGGTTCCCCGGGAACTCCAGCAAACGTCGTGGAACGCGTGGGTGATATCGAAATCGACACCGGGGCGCGCACGGTGCAGCGGGACGGACAATCCATCGATCTGGCGCCCCGGGAATTCGATCTGTTGTTGGCCTTGATCCGGCACCGGGGGAAAGTAGTATCACGCCAGCAGTTGCTCACCGAAGTATGGGGACATACGGGCGAGGTCGTTACCCGCACGGTAGACACCCACATCGCTGAACTGCGGCGCAAGCTGGAACCGGATCCCGCCGCACCTCGCTATATCGCCACAGTGCGCAAGGCCGGTTATCGTCTTGACTGAAGCAGGGGGACAGTTCCCTCATTTCCGAAGAAATGAGGGAACTGTCCCCTTTTTAATGTCCCCTCTTTAATGGGAACTGTCCCCGAATTCTTCAGTGCAGATTCTTCGCAAAGAAGGCCGTGGTCTTTTCCCAGGCGTCTGCCGCGGCCTCGGCGTTGTAGCGGGTTCCCGTGGGATTGGCGAAGGCGTGATTCGCGCCGTCATAGACCACGATGGTCGCGTCCTTTCCCAGTTCGTTCAGCGCGTTTTCGAATTCCCGCACGGACTCGACGGGAATCCCCTGGTCCTCGGCGCCGAACAGACCCAGGATTGGCATTTGCAGTGGCTCCAGCTGTTCCGGGTCGGTGACCAGGCGGCCATAGTAGATAACCGTTGCGTCGATCTGGTCCGGGAACATCAGCGCCGTTCCCAGTGACCAACCGCCACCGAAGCACCAGCCCACGGTTCCCACGCTGGGGGCCGCCAGTGTATCGCTGAGATAGGCATAAGCCTGGCGCAGGTTGTCCTCGACGGTGTCCGGATTCGCCATGGCTTCGCGCATCAGCGTGCGCGCACCCTGGGAGTCGGTGGCCACCTGTCCGTTGTAAAGATCCACGGCCAGCGCGGCGTAGCCTTCACCGGCAAAACGATCGGCCATGGCGCGGATGTTGTCGTTGAGGCCCCACCATTCCTGTATCACGATGATAGCGGGCAGGGGGCCTTCCTGGTCTGCCGGGTGCGCCAGATAACCTTCTACCGCTTTGCCATTAATGGAGGCATAGGCGACCGCTTTGCCGGTTACAGCACGGGCCGGCCGGGTTTTCGATGCCTCATTGCTCACCGCTTTGTCACTTGCGTGAGCTTCAGCCATCCGCAACGCGTAGTCGCGGTCGGAAGCTTCATCGGCGGCTGCCGCTGTGGCGAGTGCCGCAAACAGTATGAATATCAGGACACGCATGATCGATCCCTCCTTTGTAATGAGGGAACTGTCCCCCTGGTTAAGTGTACTGTCACCGGTTTTTCTGTGCCCGGATCAGGTTGTGCGGGCTACACCGCCGCGGCGGGCATCAGCGCCGGCGGAGAAAGTCCCGTCCGGATGCACGGCGACTGCGTGCACACCGCCAAAAAACAGGTTGAAGGCGTCCCAGAACACGGCATCCGGGAAACTGTCCCGAAACCAGTCAGTGGTGGCCGGCGGGAAACCCGGCTCCACGTTCAAAACGTCGCGTTCGAAATGCAGTCGGGGGCTGTTCACGGACGCTTCCAGGTTCATGTCGAAATAAAGCGTGTCCACCAGCACCTGGAGTATGGCCGTGCGCAGACGGTTGGAACCCCCGGAACCCAGGGCCACCGCGGTGCCGTCTTCCCGGGTCATCAGGGTGGGGCACATCATCGATGCCATCCGCCGGTCGGGTGGGAATTTTTGCAGACCCGCCGGGTTCAGGTCTTCTTCACCGAGCATGTTGTTGAGCATGACGCCGGTGCCCGGCGCCACGAACGCGCTGCCTTCACCGTTGGACAGGCTCAGGCTTGCCAGGTTGCCCGCGTCGTCAGCGACGCTGATGTGCGTGGTTCCCCGGGGAAATAAGGGGTGTTCCGTTCGCAAACGCAGATACTCGTTCAGAAAAGCATCGCTGAGCAGTCGATCCGGCGCTTCATCGCTCTGGTCGAGGCCGCTGTCGTGCCGCGCCCGGTCCGTCAGGTACATGGTCTCGATCAGTCGCCGGACGTGTTCGATGGAGCCGAAAGCATCGATGTCACCGGCTTGTTCCAGCAGCGCCAGCGCAAAGGCGATCAGCACGCCACCCGAAGATGGTGGTGGGTTCATGCTCAAATCCGCGCCCCGGTGTCTGAGCCGCAACGGTTCTCTGACAATGACCTCGTAGTTTTCCAGATCGCTCATGTCCAGGTGGCCGCCGCGTTCGGCGTTGGCCTCGGCGATGGCTTTTGCCACGTCTCCGGAATAGAAAAGAACATCGCCTTCTTCGATCAGGGTTTCGAGAAAATTCGCGAAATCCGGCATCCGGAACTGATCGCCTTCCCGGGCCAGACGGTCCGGCGCATTGGCCGCGGAAAACAGGGTACGGGCTTCATCGGTGGCAACGAGAATCGGCTCCAGGATGCCTTGCAGATAACTCTGCAGGGCGTTGACCCGGACACCGTTGCGCGCCAGGGCGAGAGCAGGTTGTGCGATCTCCAGCAGCGGGAGCGAACACAGATCCTTGTGAACCCGGAACAGACCCCGCACGCCACCAGGCGTGGCGATGGAGCCCATGCCGATGTGGAATTCCTGTGTCGTGGCGCCGAAGTCCACATCAACGGGATAGAAATCGACGCCCTCCTCGCGCGGGTGGCGCGGGGAGTGAACAAAGAAGTCGTAGAGCAAGGTGCGTTCACCGGATCTGTGCGCCAGCAAGAAGCCGCCGCCACCCAGGGACGCCAGAATCGGTTCGGCCACACAAGCCGCCAGGTAGGCTGCCAGCGCCGCGTCAAAAGCGTTGCCGCCGGCCGCCAGCATGGCGTGGGCGGCCGTCACGGTTTCCGCGTGTCCCGCGGATACGGCGCCGAGTCTTGTTTTGGTACTCATGAATCAGGAATCCAGCGGCCGGTCAGGCGCCAAAAATGGTCCGGATGATGTAGAAAAACAGGACACTCAACAACGCACCGACGGGGAGCGTAACGAGCCAGGACATGAAGATTCCGCGCACCACGCGCATGTTCAGTGCGCCGATGCCCCGGGCCAGCCCGACCCCGAGTACCGCGCCCACCAGGGTGTGCGTGGTG
>SMWH01000124.1 GCA_004357005.1 Gammaproteobacteria bacterium | reverse complement strand
GGAGCAGGGTATTTCATGGACCCGGATGTCCTCCGTGTCATCGCCGCCACCGGGACCGACGCGCTCCAGCTTGCTGGCCCGCACCAGAATCACGGTCTCGTTGCTGAGCCCCGCCGTGCTGGGACCATCGGTCAGCGTTGTGATCTCGTCCGCGCGGAAGCCGGTTTCCTCTTCCAGTTCCCGGATCGCGGTGTCCTGGTAGTTTTCATCAAAGGGCTGATCGCCGATCAATCCCGCGGGGAGTTCAAGCACCGGGGCGTCGACAGGTGGCCGGGGTTGTTCAGTCAGCAACACCCGGCCATCGGGAGTCACGGCCACGATGACCACGGCGCCGGAGGCATTGGTCCGTTCGACGTACTCCCAGCGGCCACGGCGGCACATTCTGAGGAATTGGCCCTCATACAGAACTTCTGTTGTGGTCATGGGCCCTCCCTGGGCTGGTGACAAGCGGCACATAGGGGCTTTGGAGCCGTCTGCTATTATTGCGCCCTTCGCGGGCCATGCCCACGAATCACGCCCACGATTCAGGGTACGGCGCCAGGGAGCAGTGAACAGGGAATGAACCGGATGCGTCCAACCACTCTCAGAATGTTTTGTTTCGTTGTGTTGGTCATCGTATTGGTGGGCGTGGTTTTCACCACGGCCCAGGCTGCCAACGTGTACAACCTTCGTCGGGAGGCGCGCACAGCATACGAAGACAGGGACTTTCCGTCCTATGTTCGCGTGCTCGAGGAGATGTATTCTCTGCGCCCACAAAACGGCGAGGTCATGTACAAGCTCGCCGGTGCCTATGCGTTGAACAACGCCTCCCAGCAGGCATTCGACATACTGTTGCGCATGGTGGTCATGGGACTCGCCCATGACATGAGTGAAGACCCGGATTTCACCAGTCTGCACGGATTTCAGGTGTATGACTACGTAGTGCAGGCGCTGAACAACAATTTTCTTCCCTTTGGGGCCAGCGAAGTCGCTTTCGTAGTAGACGAAAAAGGTCTGCTAGGTGAAAGCGTTGCTTATGACGAAAAAACGGGAAACTTTTTCATCAGCAGTGTTCGCAAAGGCAAGGTCATCCGCATTGACAAGGATGGAAATGCGGAGGACTTCATCAAGTCGGGACAGGACGGTTTGTGGGGCGCTTTCGGGATCAAAACCGACAGCGAACGCCGGCACCTGTGGGTGGCGAGTTCGGCGGCGCCACAGGTCAAGGATGTAAAGAAAACAGATATCGGGCGTGCGGGTCTGTTCAAATTCAACCTTGACTCGGGAGAGCTGATAAACAAGTACATCGTTACGCCAGATGGTGACCCACACCTGCTGGGCGAACTCGTGATCGCGAGGAACGGCGACGTGTACGCGAGCGACAGCGAGACGCCCATGGTGTTCAAACTGGCGCATGATTCGGATCAGATCGAAAGTCTTTTCAAATCGGATAACTTCGTCAATCTGCAGGGGATCGCGCTGGGTCCGGAGGAAAAACATCTGTTCATGGCCGATTATCAACTCGGTCTGTTTGTGGCGGATCTCGACGCAGAACGGATTCGTCGGCTGGTGGTGCCGCGGGACGTCAACGTGGGCGGCATCGATGGGCTCTATTTCCACGGTGCGGATCAGTTGATCGCGATACAGAACGGGATTCGACCGAATCGTGTCGTGCGGTTTTGGGTGAATGATGCCTTTACGGAGATCGTTGGAACCGAGCCACTCGAATCCAGCAATACGCATTTCGATGACCCGACGCTGGGCACTTTCATCAACGGGGATTTCTACTATGTGGCCAATTCCCAATGGCCCCTATACGATGCCGACGGCAGCGTCAAGGACCCGAATCGACTCCGCGCGCTGGTTATCCTCAAAACGCCAGTAACCACGGACGCGAAGCCCGTCGGCGAGCGCATGGTGCCGTTAAAGAGCGACCCGAAACTGATGGGACCGGCAGGCATCCCCAAAGGGTTGATCCCCGAAGCCGCGCCCGAGACGGGGGACGGCGCGAAAGCACAGGCCGGTCAATCATCGGGCCAGGTATCGGAAGAGCTCCCGGGAGACTGATGGATCAGCCGGTGGCGGCGAGCAGACGCCCCGCCATTCCCCGGGCCTGGGACAGATAACCACCGCCGAACAGCAACGCGTGGTTGAGCACGTGATAGAGGTTGTACAGATCGCGCCGCAGGGCGTACCCGTCATCCAGCGGCCACTGCTCATGATAGGCCGCATAGAAGTTTTCGCCTAATCGTCCGAACAATTCCGTCATGGCGATATCGGTTTCCCGGTCGCCGTAGTACACCGCGGGATCGAAGATCACCGGCGCGCCGTGTTCGTCACAGGAAACATTGCCTCCCCACAGGTCGCCGTGAAGCAGGCTGGCCACTGGCGTGTAGTCCCTGAAAAACACATCCACTTTTTCCGTCAACGCGTAAAAGACATCCAGCGTTTGCTTGGGCGCCTGGTTCTTCAGTTTGTCCGTAAGCGCTTCAAGACGCTGGTGGCGCCAGAAGCGGACCCAGTCATCACTGTTGTCGTTGTGCTGGGGTGTGCTGCCGATGGTGTTGTCGCGGTCCCAGCCAAAATGGCCGGAGGTGTGGCGATGCATCCGGGCAAGCTGTTCGCCCAGCGCGGTGGCTGACGGCGCGTCCAATCCCCGCATGGGAACGTGTTCCAGCACCAAATACGCGTATTCGGCGTGATGGCCATGGCAGATCGGCGCGGGCACTCGAACCGAAGCGGTACCGGTGATCTCTCTCAAACCCGCTGCTTCGGCCGAGAACATGTCGGCCAGGGCCGCGCGGTTGAGCTTGACGAAAAAACTGGTTTCACCGTCGCTGATAACCATCGCCTGGTTGATACAGCCACCACCGGCCGCGGATGTGGCATGGCATACGAATTCTTGCCCGGTGGCCGAGCTGATTTCATCGGCCAGGTGCTGCTGAAACGAACCCTTCATACGCCGCTGGCGAGTTCGCGGCATTGCCGGCGCAGAATCGGTCCGAAACGCAGTTCGTCGAACATGGGCTCGAGGACCGGCATGTTCGGACCCTGCCAGAGCAGGTCCTCGGTGTTCACATCCAGGGGAACGTCACAGGCAATCGTTACCAATTCGCGCGCCAGCAAGGCATCGTCCCGGTGACGCTTGAGCTTGTCGCGCAGACTCTTGGCACCCCGGATGCGCAGGTACGGGATTTCATCCAGCCGCTCGTAGATCTCGTCCAAAGTGTCGAAATGTTGCAACAGGCTGGCGGCCGTCTTGGGTCCGATGCCGGGAACGCCCGGGATGTTGTCCACCGCATCGCCTGTCAGGGAAAGGTAATCGATCATTTGCGCCGGCGTGACCCCGAACTTCTTCGTGACCCCCTGAATATCCATCTGTCCCCGGGCGTAATCCCAGATGATGTCACTGCCGCGCAGCAGTTGAGTAAGGTCCTTATCCGCCGAAATGATCACCAGATCGAAACCGTGCGCGCGAAACTGCGTACCCAGGGTGCCGATCAGATCGTCCGCTTCGTAGCTGTTGTGACTGAAGCAGGGGAGGCCGAGCGCCTCCGCCACTTGCCGGCAGCGGGAAAACTGTTGTTTCAACTCTATCGGCGGTTTTTCGCGATTGGCCTTGTACTGTGGATAGATCTCGTTCCGGTAGGACGTGGTCAGGGATTCATCGAAAGCGACCGCCATGTGGGTGGGGCGGGTTTCCTGCAAAAGCGCGCACAGGAAACGCGCGAAACCATAGACAGCGTTGGCTGGCCGGCCTTCTGCATCGGTAAAAGTATCGGGTAGGGAAAAAAACGCCCGGAATACGTAAAGACTGGCGTCAACCAGATAAAGCGGCCGTGTGCTCACGCCCGCAGGGCGTCGGCCGACTCAGCCTGGATTGCGCTGGCCCGCGCCAGCCGCTCGTGGAGTGGGCTCGAGCGCGGGAAATGCGCCAGCAGGAACTCCATCTGGTCGGCAAGAATTCGTTTCCCCTGGAGATAGACATACTCCGCGTGGGTGGGAGTAAATGGAATGGCCAGAAGTTCCATTCCAGCAGCTTCGGGTGTGCGGTCTGCCTTGTGGTTGTTGCAGCGTTTGCAGGCCGCAACCACGTTGTTCCAGGCCTCCGTGCCGCCATAGGTAAGTGGTGTGACGTGATCCCGGGAAAGCTCACGCGCCATGAACTGCTTGCCGCAATAAAGGCACAGGTGCGCGTCACGCTTGAACAGCGCCTGGTTGTTGAGAGGCGGGGTATAGTCCTTGCCGCGCTTTTCCACGGCGAGGTTTTGCCCGCGGGTGGCGATGATCGCTTCGATGTCAGCCACACTCTGACGGCCGGTGCGGTAGTTGATGCCGCCATGAATGCGGTACAGGCGCGGGCCGCAGGCATAGGCAATCTGACCCAGATGCAGCAGCCGAACGGCGGCTTGATAGCCGATCCATTCGAGCGGCATTCCGGAAATATCTGTCCGGAGGACCTGTTGGCTCAATTCGTACACGTCGTGTTTCCCGATCTCTCGGGTCGAGCCTTATATGCCAGCAATGGTGAGGGATTGCAAGGGCCATGCCGGCGCCGGCTTCGGCTTTCCCGTGTTCACAGACCCTTGAGAATGCATTAGGATGCGCCGGAATTCCCCCAACTGGAACCTCGTCGCTCAAAACCCATGCCTGTTGCTCTCGCTGTTCCGAAAGAGGTCGTCGCCGGCGAACGACGCGTTGCTCTGGTGCCGGATGTGGCCAGGAAATTTGCCGATCTGGGTGTGGATGTCCTGGTGGAGAAGGACGCCGGCAAGGGGTGCCTGATTCCCGACAGCGCGTATGAATCCGCCCGGATCGTTGGTGCCGCCGGGGAACTGTTTGGCCAGGCCGATGTGCTGGTGTGTGTACAACCGCTGTCGGTGGAACAAATCCGTCAGCTCAAAAAAGGCAGCATCGTGCTGGGGCTCCTCGCGCCGTATTCGGACCCGGAGAGGGTCAAAGCGCTGCGTGACGGCGGGGTTACTTCTTTTGCCCTGGAACTTGTGCCGCGCATTACCCGCGCCCAGGCCGTGGATGTGCTGTCATCCCAGGCCTCGGTGGCCGGTTACAAGGCAGTGCTGCTGGCGGCCAACGTTTTCGGCAAGTTCTTCCCCATGTTGACCACTGCGGCCGGGACGATTCGGCCTGCCAGCGTGCTGGTCATCGGTGTCGGTGTCGCGGGTTTGCAGGCCATCGCCACGGCGAGGCGTCTGGGCGGCATGGTCAGCGCGTACGACGTGCGTCCTGAAACCCGGGAACAGGTGGAATCCCTGGGCGGCAAATTCATTGAACTGGGGGTATCGGCGGTGGGCGAAGGGGGTTATGCCCGGGAACTCACGGACGAGGAAAAACAGCAGCAGCAAGATGAGTTGGCCGCGCACATCGCCAAAGCCGATGTAGTTATCACGACGGCTGCGGTTCCGGGCCGGCCTGCGCCGCGGATCATCACCAAAGCCATGGTCGAAGGGATGAAACCGGGTTCCCTGATCCTGGACCTGGCGGCCGAAAGCGGTGGCAACTGTGAGTTGACGAAGGCCGGCGAACAGATCGAACATAACAACGTGATCATCTACGGCCCGGTTAACGTGCCCAGCATGTTGCCGGTACACGCCAGCGAGATGTACGCCAAGAATTTGCTGAATTTTCTTTCACCCTTTATCGAAGACGGTGAACTCAAATTTGACTGGGATGATGAAATCATTGCCGGCAGTTGTCTCACCCGGGACGGTGAAATCCGTCACGAAGCCACGCGTGAATCGGTGGAAGGGGCCTGAGCGATGGAAGGTTTTGTAGCACTGTACATTTTCATGCTCGCGGCCTTTACGGGCTACGAGATTATCGGGCGGGTGCCGACGATCCTCCACACGCCCTTGATGTCCGGCTCCAATTTCATACACGGCATCGTACTGGTGGGCGCCATGGTGGCGCTGGGTGAGGCCGATAATCTTGTGGAACAGATCATCGGCTTCGTCGCGGTCGTGCTGGGGGCCGGTAACGCGGTAGGCGGTTACGTGGTCACCGAGCGCATGCTCGAGATGTTCAAGTCCAGCAAGGGTAAGAGCCAGAGCAAGGGCGAGGAGAGCGCCTGATGGCGGAGTACTCCGAACTGCTGGTCAGAGCCAGTTATTTCCTGGTTGCAGTGCTGTTTATCGTCGGACTCAAGCGCATGAGTTCGCCGGTCACGGCGCGCGGCGGCATTCTCTGGGCCGGCGTGGGCATGCTGATCGCCACCCTGGTCACCTTCGCGTGGCCGGGCATGAGCAATTACCCGCTGATCATCGTGGCGATTGCCATCGGTGGGATCATTGCATGGGTATCCGGCAAACGTGTCCCCATGACGGGAATGCCCCAGATGGTGGCGCTCTACAACGGCATGGGCGGCGGTTCCGCCGGCGCCATCGGTGCCGTGGTGCTGCTGGGCGGCGGCCACGACACCATTCACATGACGCTGGCGATCCTGGGCGGTCTGATCGGGACGGTTTCCTTCAGCGGCAGCCTGATCGCCTTTACCAAGCTGCAGGGCTGGGCAGACAGGCAGTACATTTTCCCCGGACAGCAATTGTTCAATGCGCTGGTGTTCATCGCCACCGTGGCAGCTGGCGCTTATCTGTTCGTGGACCTGACGCCCACTAACATCGCGATCTTTTTCGGGCTGGCTTTCGCCGTCGGCATTCTCATGACCCTGCCCATCGGGGGCGCGGACATGCCGGTGGTGATCTCCCTGTACAACGCCCTCACCGGTCTCGCCGTCGCCTTCGAGGGTTTCGTGCTCCAGAACGAAGCCATGATCATCGCCGGCACCGTGGTGGGTGCGGCGGGTACCTTGCTGACGCAGTTGATGGCGAGGGCCATGAACCGTTCCCTGGGCAACGTGCTGTTCAGTGGTTTCGGCGCCACCGGCGGTGGGGCGGCGTTGGAAGGGGAGATGAAGCCCATCGATGCCGCCGACGCGGCGGTAATGATGGCCTATGCCGACAAGGTGATCATCGTGCCGGGTTATGGCATGGCCGTGGCCCAGGCCCAGCACAAGGTGTGGGAACTCACGCGGCAGTTGCTGGATCGCGGGGTTAAAGTGAAGTTCGCGATCCACCCGGTGGCCGGGCGGATGCCGGGCCACATGAACGTGCTGCTGGCCGAGGCCGGCGTGCCCTACGACCTGATCTACGATCTGGACGAGATCAACGCCGAATTCAAGACCGCGGATGTGTCCCTGGTGATCGGCGCCAACGACGTGGTCAACCCGGTAGCCAAGACCGATCCCTCCAGCCCCATCTACGGCATGCCGGTGCTGGACGCGGAAGAATCCCACAATGTGATTGTGATCAAACGCGGGCAGGGGCGCGGTTTCGCCGGCATCGATAACGCCCTGTTCCTGGCTGACAATACGCGTATGCTCTACGGCGACGGCCAAGTCATGGCTGGCGAACTGCTGCAGCAGGTGAAGCAACTTTAGTCAAGTAACCCCAGGGGGTATCTTATGAATCGTAAATCCGTTGTTCCAACGGTTTTTCTGACGATCATCGCGCTTTTTGTTTTGACCGTGTCCGGCAATGCTTTCGGCTGGGATCCGCGCAAGGAACAGTCACTCATCGAGCACTCGAACGAAGCCATCCAGGCGTTCAAGGAAAAGGACTCGACCTTGCAGGTATTTTTTGACGAAGCGGTCGGTTGGGTTGTTTACCCGACGGTGGCTAAAGGCGCCGTCGGCATCGGCGCCGCGACCGGTTCGGGTGTGGTCTATAATGCCGCCGGCGACCTGCTGGGCAAGTCGAGAATCACCCAGGTCACCATCGGTTTCCAGCTGGGCGGGCAGGCCTACAGTGAGATCGTGTTTTTCGAGACCGAAAACGATCTCAATCATTTCAAGGGTGGCAACCTTGAATTTGCGGCCCAGGCCTCCGCAGTGGCTGTGACCGCGCGGGCTGCGGCGGATGCCAACTACGAAAAGGGCGTTGCCATATTCACCATGGCCAAGGGTGGTCTCATGTACGAGGCGTCCATCGGCGGACAGAAACTGTCTTTCGAACCCCTCGACTAGGGCGGAGCCGTGAAAGCGGTCAGGCTGATCGTCTCGCTCCTGCTGGGGCTGGGCCTCGCGTTTGTCCTCATCGGGTTTTTCGTCCCGGAGGTGGAATTCAATTCCTCCATCGACGTCAACGCGCCGGTGGATCAGGCCTTCGCCGTCTATACGGATGAGTCGCGCATGGGCGAGTGGCTCACGGACTTCATCAGCATCGAAAACATCAGCGGCGGGCCGCTTCAAGTGGGCAGCCGCCGGCGTCTCGTGTTCGAAGGCGAAGGCGGTGAAGAGATCGAGATGATCCAGGAAGTGACCGACTACGAAGCCCTGAGGCATTTCGGTTCGGTGTTGGAAAGCGATGATGTGCGGGTGGGTTCACACACGCGTTTCTTCTCGGATGGCGCGGGCGGCACCCGTATAGAGCTCAGCAGCAGGCTGAAGGGCAAGACCTGGTACATGCGTTCGCTGTTACCACTGTTCAAAGGTCACATGCAACAGCGGCAGGACGAGGATTTCGAAAGACTCCGGGATCTCATCGAAACAACCCTTTAAACGGGACAGGTTCGTTTTTGTTAGTGACGGCGAAGCGTCGCGAGGGGCGTGCTCTCCAGAACGGCACGCCCGCCCAGCAGGGCTGCCAGCGCCACGCCGATGCTGCCGGCCAGCGGACCGAGCACCCACAGTTCGGGGCTGAAGCTGAAAGGGATATCATAAACCCGGGTGGCGAGTATCCAGCCGATGCCGGTAGCGGCCAACGCCGCCAACAGGCCGGCCAGAAAACCCAAGGTCGCGAATTCACCGAGAAACCCCATGCGTAACCGTGCCCGTGAGGCGCCAAGCGTTTTCAATACGGCGGTTTCGAAGCTGCGTTCATCCCGGGTACTTTGGAGCGTGGCGTACATCACCAGCAAGCCTGCCAGCAGCGTGAACAGAAAAACGAATTCCACGGCACGGCTGACCCGATCGATAATGTCTCGAACCCGATCGAGGAACACGTCGATATCGAAGATGGCGATGCCAGGAAAGGCACGTGCCAGTCCCGCCAGGTTGGGGGAGTCGCTGCGATCCAGATGGAAACTCGTCACATAAGTGCGTGGTGCCTGTTCGATGTCGGTGACTGACAGCAGGATGGCGAAATTGACCTGGAAGGAATCCCAGTCCACTTCGCGAATGCTGGTGACCTCGCCGGAAAAAACCTGATCGGCGATGGCAAGGCGCAGCTTGTCACCGAGCTTCAGGCGCAGTGGCTCGGCGAATCCCCGGGCGAGCGAAATCTGTGTGGTGTTCGTGTCTGCTTCCCACCACTCACCTTCGATGATTCGGTTAGCCGCCGGCAAAGTTTCGGCCCAGGACAGGTTGGTCTCACCTTCCAGGCGTCTCCGGGCCCAGCCCGCAGGATAGTCATCAGTGTCCGGTTCCGCGTCGTTGATATGGGTGATGCGACCCCGGCTCATGGGATAAATAGCGGTGCTTTCCAGTCCGCGGTCGGCCAGCCAGTCGCGCACTCCATCCACCTGATCCGGTTGTATGTTGATGACGAAAAAGTTTGGCGCGTCGGGTGGCAGCGTGCGTCGCCATCCATCCAGCAGGTCGTTTCGGACCACGGCCAGCAGGAAGATCATCAGCAACCCCAGACCCAATCCAGCCACCTGGATGGTGCTGCCGCCGGCCCGGCGAACGATGCTGGCCAGGCCGAAGCGCCATGACACGCCAACCCGCTTTGTCAGGGGTCGCAGCAGGCGGATCAGCAGCCATGACCCCAGACTCAGAATCAGCGCGGTGGCAATGACACCGCCAAAAACATAAGCGACCAGCACGGCGTCACGCACAATCCAGCCTGACAGCGCGATGACTGCGGCAATCGCCGCCAGATAAGAAAGCATGCCGGATCGTGGCGCGGCCCCGAGCGTGCGGTTGAGCACCCGCACCGGCGGGGTATGGCGCAGGCGCAGCAAAGGCGGCAATACGAAACCCCCAAGCGTGACGACGCCGGCCGCGATACCCACCAGTCCCGGCATCCATCCCGGCGCGGGCAGGTCCGCGGGCACCATGTCCGTCAACAATCGCGCGAGTACTTCCTGGGCCAGATAGCCGAGACCGCTGCCAGCGACGGCGGCGATCAGACCCAGCATGAGAACCTCGAGTGTGTAAACGCCCGTGGCGGTCCACTGGGAGGCGCCCAGACAACGCAGAATTGCCACCGCGTCCCTGTGCCGAAGCGCAAAACGGTGAGCGGCGATGGCCATGGCGATTCCGCCCAGGATGACGGCGGTCAGGGCTGCCAGGCCCAGATAGCGATTCGCATCATCGAGTGCAGAAGAAATTTCCCGTTGCGCGCCGCGCACGGTTTGCAGTTCCTGTCCCCGTTCCAGTTGCGGGCGCAACCAGTCCACAAAGGCATCCAGTTCGTTTTCGCCCGCCGCCAGCAATAGCCGGTGTCTGACCCGGCTGCCGGGGCCGAGAAGCGCCGCGGTTTTCAGGTCATCCATGTGCATCATCAGCCGTGGCGCCAGGGTGATGAACCCGCCCCCGCGATCCGGCTCGTAACTCAGTACCTGGCTGATGAGGAAACTGGCCTCACCGAGTTGTACCGTGTCACCCACCTCAAGCCCCAGCGTGCCCAGCGCGCGCGGGTCCAGCCACACGGTACCCGGTGCCGGGATCTGGTCCGTGGCCCGGTCTTCGGCGTAAGGCGCATCGGCGATGCGCAGCTCGCCGCGCAGGGGGTAATCGTTGCTGACCGCCTTGACGCCAACCAGTTGCGTGACCTCGCCTGTGATGATGACGGACGGGAACTGCACGGTGCGTGCGGTTCGAATGCCTTCGGTTTGCGCTCGTGCGAGCCAATCCCCGGGTGGCGGTCCGGAACCGACGACCACGATGTCGGCACCCAGGAGTTCACTCGCATTACGTTCGAGCGCGCGCTGCATGCGATCGCTGAAGGCGTTGACGGCGACCAGCGCTGCGGTAGCAATGAGAATGGCGCCGCTCATCGCCCGCAGTTCCCCCGCGGACCACTCCCGGCGAAGCTGGCGTATGGCAAAACGCAGAGTCTGCATTGATTCAGGTGCCGGCGTAGGTTTCCACGCTGCCGGAACGGCTCACCAGCTGTCCGTATTCCAGCGCCAGCACCCGGTCACAGTGCTGCGCCAGAGTGTGGTCGTGGGTAACGAGCACGAGGGTCGTACCCTGTTGCTCGTTAAGTTCGAACAACAACTCCGCGATCTGTTCCCCGGTACGGCTGTCCAGGTTGCCCGTAGGCTCATCGGCGAACAGCACACTCGGATCGGTGGCGAAAGCCCGGGCGATGGCGACCCGTTGCTGCTCTCCGCCGGAAAGCTGTCGTGGGTAGTGGTCCATGCGTTCCGCCAGACCGACCCTGCGGAGGATCTCCTGGGCGCGCGCCCGTGCCTGCGGTTCCTCCGCCAGTTCCACGGGAAGCATGACGTTTTCCAACGCCGTCAGCGCCGGCATCAGGTGGAACTGCTGAAATACGAAACCTACGGATTGGGCCCGCACCCTGGCGCGACCATCTTCGTCCAGCCGGGTCAGTTCCTCGTCTTCCAGGAACACCTGCCCCGCGGTGGGCAGATCCAGTCCCGCGAGCAGCCCCAGAAGCGTGGTCTTGCCTGAACCCGACGCACCGACGATGGCGACGGATTCGCCCCGCGCTACCTCGAAGTTCACATCGGACAGAATTGAAAGCGTTCCTCCCGGGCCCTCGATCTCTCTGCTAAGGTTCCGGGCGCTGAGTACGATTTGTGACTGTGACATGCTGACTCGTTTTCTTGTCTTCCTGGCGCTGATGCTGGGTTCTGCCGTACACGCGGAAGAGCGCGTGTTGATCGTGCTCGGCGACAGTCTCAGCGCAGCCTATGGAATCCCCGTGGATCGGGGCTGGGTCAATCTACTGGACCAGCGTATCAGGACACAGGGTCACAAGTACCGGGTGGTCAACGCCAGCATCGGCGGAGAAACCAGCCAGGGCGGTGTCACCCGTTTTGCCGGGTTGCTCGAGCGGCACAACCCGGCCATCGTCGTCGTGGAACTGGGGGCAAACGACGGATTGCGTGGTTACCCGTCGAGCATCTTCGCCCGGAATCTCGTCGCGATGGCGGACATGGCAAGCTCGGCCGGCGCGCGGTTCGTGCTGGTGGGCATTCAGATACCGGTCAATTATGGCGCCGCCTACACACAGGAATTCAACCACGTGTTCGCGAACGTGGCTAACCGCGACGACGTTAATCTGGTGCCGTTTCTGTTGGAGGGTTTTGCTGAACAGTTGGACTTCTTCCAGAGCGATGGAATCCATCCCACCGTCGAGGCTCAACCCATCATGCTGGACAATGTGTGGGAAGTGCTCGCGCCCCTGCTCGAAGAACAGCCCCCCGATCAGCTTCCTGATCAACCCCCGAATCAGCCCGTGATCAGCAGCGAGTCCGGGTGAAAGGTGTACCAGGCGAACCAGAACAGCCGCACCGGAACGAGTTCTTTACCGGTACTGGTGTTCGTGGCGGTCACCGAACCATCCTCATGGATCGTTACCCGGATCTGGATTCCGTTGATCTCGGCGGTGAGTGAACCCACGTCACGCAGGTAGTCTTCCGTATAGGCCACATCCGCGCCGCCCACACTGATCCCGAACACGACCTTCTTCGCGTGCAACCGCTTGTCCAGTTGTGACACCGGGAACTTGACGCCATCGGATGCCTGGTAGTCTGCGTAACGGTTGTGGCTGTAGTCCTTGTCGTGTCCCGTATCCGTTGACAGTACCCGCGCGTCCGGGTGTGCCGTTTTCCACCTACCCCACTCGGTGAGAGTCACCGGTACGGATTTCAGCGTGGCCCCGGTGAGCGGGCCCACGATGGCAGTCGCGATGATCTGGGACCACAGGCTGCGGGTGTCCCGGTCGTACATCACCAGATCGCTTTCGTGCAACAAGCCGGAAACCCCGAACTCCACAACCTGGTCGCCGAGGGTGCGTTCGAAGGCAGTGCCGGATCCGCACAATGGGCACCAGGTGACGGCGATGGGTTTGCCCCCGATGACGTCGTTCACGATTTCGTGGGAGTTGAGGATATTAGCGGCGTAGGCGCGGGTGTCGCCGTTATGCGTCACGGCGAGAATCAGATCCTCATCGGCGATGAAATCCGCTTCGTCCACGCTCACGAACTTCGGCTCGTCGATGGCGGGAATGCAATCGATTTTGGAGCAACCCTGGGCCAGTTCGTCCAGGGAGATGGACGCGGGCGTGTTGTCATCGAAGCCGAAGCTGTCGGCGATGATGTCGTCCCATCCCGCGCGCGGGTCTTCATGCGGGGCCTGGCAAGCTGTCAGCGCCGCAAGCATGAGGAT
>SMWH01000123.1 GCA_004357005.1 Gammaproteobacteria bacterium | reverse complement strand
CATGGATATGTAGATCACGCGGGTGCAGTTGCTTTCGATATCTGTGGAGGGGAATCCATCGTGTTCCTCGAGCAATGCGTACATCTCCTCGATCCAGCGATCGAGGGGGCTCAGGTCGTCGAGATCGTGGAGCAGGCCGTCCATCGCGCCGCTGCACGCCTGGAACAGTCCCTCGGGATCCGGCTCGGCGGCGGACTTGAACAGCTCAAAAGCCCGCTCACACAACCGCGCGCTTTCCCGCGGCGAAAGGGGGAGCCGGCAGATACCCAGCCAGTACAGCATCCAGGGTTCGCCGTTGAGTCGTTCCTCGGGAAGTTCTTCCAGCCACTGCTCCAGGGTTTCTCCGCGACCCTGGGCCAGCATGGTCTCGGCTTTTTCCCTGATGAACCTGACCAAGCCATCCCAGTCCCGGGACTCGATCAGAAGTGCGGCCGTGTTCTCTACGTTCCCCTGTTTTTCCAGGAGCACGGCGGCCCGCGTGCGCAGTTCTTTTCGCTCCGACGTGGACAATTCTTCCTGGGCGCGCCGCATCAGGAATTCCCGTAACAGGGGGTGATGCTGATAAAGGGGCTCATCGGCCGTCGGCAGGCGCGATACCAGGTAATGGTTTTTGCAGAGCTCATTCAGGAGTTTGCCGGCGTCGGCTTCTCCCGACAGGTCTGCCGCCGCGGCTGCCGAGATCTGAGGAAGCAGGGCGGTTCTCAGCAGAACAGTTCGTGTCGTTGCATCCAGGTTGTCCAGGAATTCCCCGGCCAGGTAATCGAAAATGATCTGCGGTGTGGCCGTGACAGGCACATCCGCGAGACTCGTCCCCCGGGCCTGTTCCAGCATCAGTACCAGCCCGGCCGCCCAGCCCTCGGTTTTTTCATAGAGCTGAGTACGGGTTTCCTCGTCCAGGTCCGGCTGGCGCTTGCTGACGATCTCGTCGGATTCTTCCCGGGTCAGGCGCAATTCATCCCAACCCACAAAGGTCATGGCGCCGCTGGCGCGGAACCGCGCCAGGGCCGGCGGCGGATCACTGCGGCTGATGATGACCACGCTGCCTTCACCCTGCGGGATCTCGGCGAGGCCATTTCGCAGGGCCTCGTGGAACTTGGACTGGGCGGGCGCGTCCTGGTAGTTGTCGAAAACCACCACAAAGGGTGTCTTGAGCCGTGAAAACAGCTCGCGGAACCAGGTGTGGCTGAACGCCGCCAGGTCTCCCCGGTACTCAGGCGCCAGAATGGGCAGGGCGCGCTGCTTGTCGCTGCGCGCCTGGACCGCCTGACCCATATAGTAGAAAAAAGTGGCTACATCGGACTCACCGGCGTCCACCTGGTACCAGAGACAGTCCAATCCACGTTCATCGATGTAATTGGTGGCCAGTGTTGTCTTGCCGGATCCGGGCGGGCCCGAGATCCAGGTGATGGAACTCTCCTTGCCCTCATCAAGGCGTAAAAAAAGGCGCTCCCGCGGCAGAATCCCCGACAGACTCGGGCGGGTGGTCTTGGCCAGATTGGCGGTGTTTTTTTCCACTTTCCGCGCCCCGTTCGCGGAAGCTTGGGGGGACTCACCTTGCTCGCTTCGCCCGGGGAATTCAACTTGGTTCGTATCGCGTCCAGAGTACTCCCGCCGCACTTACAAATAACTTACAAGGTGAGGTGCTTACCGCGGACCGCCAAAACCCCTATAGTTACTGGTCCAAAAAGCACCGGAGCGGCTGTATGCGTGAGGAAAAACCTGAGCCCGTGATAGTTGGCTGGCGCGAATGGGTGGCTCTGCCGGGGCTGGGCGTGCCGGCGATCAAGGCAAAAGTGGATTCCGGCGCAAGGAGTTCGTCTTTGCACACCCTCGACATGGAAGTTTTCCAGCGCGACGGTGCCGACTGGGTGCGATTCCACGTCCAGCCGCTGCGCAAGTATCCGCACATCATTCTTGAGCGTGAGGCGCCGGTTGTTGAATATCGAAATGTCCGGGACTCGGGTGGCCGCACGACGCGCCGGCCTTACATCCGGACCACCCTGGAAATGAGTGGGCAGAGGTGGGAAATTGATCTGAATCTCACGGAACGCGGGGATCTGCTGTTTCCCATGCTGCTGGGGCGCGTTGCACTGGAAGACCGGTGCCGTATAGAACCCACCGGGTCCTATCTTCTGGGGCGGTGGGGATGGAAAAAATATCCCGACAGGAAAAAGAACAAGGACGCTGCACAGTGAAGGTCGTCATTCTCTCACGCAACAGAAAGCTGTATTCCACCCGGCGCCTCGCGGAGGCGGGGGAGCAACGGGGCCATGAGATCCACGTGATCGATCCCCTGCGCTGTTACATGAAGCTGAGTACCTCGCGGCCCGAGATCCACTACAAGGGAGAGGCGCTGGAAGGCTTCGACGCGGTGATCCCCCGCATCGGGGCTTCCATTACTTTTTATGGAACGGCCGTGGTCCGTCAGTTCGAAATGATGGGTGTTTATACTGTCAACGAATCCGTGGCCATCAACCGGTCCCGGGACAAGCTGCGTGCCCTGCAACTCCTGTCCCGAAAAGGAGTGGGCCTTCCTGTTACCGGATTCGCCCGGGCGCCGGATGACACGGATGATCTGCTCAAGCTGGTAAAGGGCGCGCCGCTGGTGGTCAAGCTTCTGGAAGGCACTCAGGGCAAGGGAGTCGTGTTGGCGGAAACCCGCAAGGCGGTGGAAAGCCTCATCGATGCCTTCCGCGGGCTCGGCGCCAACTTTCTCGTTCAGGAATACATCGAGGAAGCCGGTGGCGCCGACATTCGCTGTTTCGTGATCGGTGACCGGGTGCATGCAGCCATGTTGCGCCAGGCGCCGGAAGGGGATTTTCGCTCCAATCTCCACCGTGGTGGCACGGCAACGGTTATCAAGCTGACCCCCGAGGAGCGGCGGGTAGCTGCGCGGGCTGCACGCATCGTTGGTCTCAACGTGGCCGGTGTGGACCTCATTCGCTCGCGCCACGGCCCACTGGTACTGGAAGTGAACTCCTCCCCCGGCCTTGAAGGGATCGAGACGTCCACCGGCAAGGATGTCGCAGGCGCCATCTACGCGTTCATCGAAAAGAACGCCCGGCCCGGCAGAACCCGGATGCGCGGAAAGGGCTGATGGCGAGTTCGCGCAAAGCCTTCCGGATAACGGGCACGATCGTGGAACCGGGCGAAAGCGCCACGGTTGAACTGCAACTGCCGCCGCTCTACACCCACACGGAACTCGCGATGCCCGTGCATGTGCTGCACGGACGCAAACCGGGCCCCCGGCTTTTCATCAGCAGCGCGCTCCACGGTGACGAACTCAACGGCATCGAGATCGTTCGTCGCCTGGTTCGCCTGAAAGCGCTCAAGCGTTTGCGGGGAACGCTGCTGGCTGTTCCCATGGTCAATGTTTACGGCGTTATCGCCGGCGAACGCAATCTTCCGGACGGGCGCGATGCAAACCGGGTTTTTCCCGGTTCAGAACGAGGCTCGCTCGCTTCGCGTCTTGCTGAGCTGTTCATGTCTGAAATCGTGCGGGGTTCCGACTATGGGATCGATCTGCATACCGGGGCGCGCCACCGGAAGAATCTTCCCCAGGTGCGGGCCTGTCTGGACGATCCGGCGACCCTGGAACTGGCCAGGGTTTTCGGCGCGCCGGTAATTCTCCATTCGGCCCTGCGCGATGGCTCCCTGCGCGAGGCGGTTCGAGAACTGGATATCCCGATGCTGGTTTATGAAGCTGGCGAAGCGCTGCGTTTTGACGAGGTGGGTATCCGGGTCGGCGTCCGCGGGATCACCGCCGTCATGCGACATATCGGCATGTTGCCGGCAACAAAAAAGAAAACGAAAAAAACATTGACTCCAGCAATCGCGCGATCCAGTTCGTGGATCCGTGCACCTGCCAGTGGGATCGTTCGTTCCCGCGTCAAGCTCGGTGACCGTGTGGACGCGGGAGATGAACTGGCGGTGATCGCCGACCCCTTTGGCGAGAACGAAGTGTCAGTACGGCCCAACTTCTCCGGTATCGTTATCGGAAGATCATTGCTGCCGCTTATCCACGAAGGCGAGGCGATTATCCATCTGGCTCGTTTCGAACAGGAAGAAACCGCCGAGGAAACCGTGGAAGCCTTTCGCGAGGCTTATGAATAGAGCCTAGGCGAGGTCCTGGTTTGCGCCGAGACCAAGGTTGTCACAGATCGCGCTGGTGGCCCGGGCCCGGTTCAGGGTGTAGAAGTGAATACCCGGCGCGCCACCTTCGATCACTCTTCGGCACAGTTCCGTTACCACGTCCAAACCGAAAGCGCGCAGTGAATCCAGATCGTTCTGGTAGTCGGCCAGACGTGCTCGCAACCACTGGGGGATTTCCGCGCCGCAACCGTCCGAGAACCTGGCGAGTTGCGTGAAGTTCGTGATGGGCATAATGCCTGCGGTAATCGGCACGTCCACGCCGATCCCACGTGCCGCGTCAACAAAGCGGAAGTAGGCGTCCGGGTTGTAGAAATACTGGGTGATCGCACCGTTCGCGCCGGCATCGATTTTGCGCTTGAAGTTCTCCAGGTCCCGGCGCGCGTTTTCGCTTTGGGGATGGAATTCCGGATAGCAGGCGACCTCGATATGAAAGTGGTCACCGGTCTCCGCCCGGATGAACTCCAGAAGCTCGTTGGCGTGACTGAACTCACCGGTGGCGGCCATGCCCGAAGGCATGTCGCCCCGGAGCACCACCAGCCGGCCGATTCCGGCGCGTTGATAGGCTTCAAGCAGACTGCGCACGCTTTCGGCCTCGGTTCCTATGCAGGAGATATGAGGGGCCGGCGCCACGTCGGTCTGATCCTTGATGCCGATGATTGTTTCCAGGGTCCGGTCCCGGGTGGATCCTCCAGCCCCGAAGGTTACCGAGTAGTACTCCGGCACATAGCGGCGAAACGCCTCGCGGGCGCGCAGGAAAGTCTCCTGTTGCTTCTCCGTCCTGGGCGGAAAGAACTCGAAACTGATGGATGGGGCCTTGCTCATATCAACACTGTGTAGGAGCGGCAGTCTTGCCGCGACTTTGAGGAATCGCGACTTCGAGGAATCGCGGCTGGAAAGCCGCTCCTACAAGCCGCGATTCCCTTGATTCAATACCGGTAATGGTCGGGCTTGTAGGGACCGTCCGCGTCCACGCCGATGTATTCGGCCTGGTCGTCGCGCAGCTTCGTGAGATTGGCGCCGATCCTGCCCAGGTGCAGCCGGGCCACCTGCTCATCCAGCTTTTTGGGCAGCGTGTATACCTCGTTCTTGTAGTTGTCCCGGTGGTTCCAGAGTTCGATCTGGGCCAGCACCTGGTTTGTGAAGCTGGTGGACATGACAAAACTGGGATGACCAGTCGCGTTTCCCAGGTTCACCAACCGGCCTTCCGACAGCAGGATGATCTTTTTGCCGTCGGGGAAGATGATGTGATCCACCTGCCCCTGTTCGGGGGGTTTGATGTTGTCCCACTCGTGCTTTTTCAGTGAGGCAACATCGATCTCGTTGTCGAAATGGCCGATGTTGCACACGATGGCTTCGTTCTTCATGGCGGCCATGTGCTCGTGGGTGATCACGTGATAGTTGCCCGTGGCGGTCACGAAGATGTCTGCCTTGTCGGCTACCTCATCCATGGTGACGACGCGATAACCCTCCATCGCGGCCTGCAGCGCGCAGATGGGGTCGATCTCGGTGATCCACACGGTGGCGCCCAGGCCGCGCAAAGACTGGGCGCAACCCTTGCCCACATCGCCATAACCTGCGACCACGCAGATCTTGCCGGCGATCATGACGTCGGTGCCGCGTTTGATGCCGTCCACCAGTGACTCGCGGCAGCCATACAGGTTGTCGAACTTGGATTTGGTCACCGAGTCGTTGACGTTGATGCAGGGGATATTCAGTTCCCCGTTTTCCTGCATCTGATAAAGACGCTTGACGCCGGTGGTGGTTTCCTCGGTGATCCCGACGATGTTGGCCGCGACCTTTGAATACCAGCCGGGTTGGGTGTCCAGGCGTTTGCGAATCGAGGCGAAGAGGGCGGTTTCTTCTTCGGATGAGGGATTGTCCAGAACAGAGATGTCCTTTTCGGCCTTCGCGCCCAGATGGATCAGCAAGGTCGCGTCACCACCGTCGTCGAGAATCATGTTGGCGGTTTCGCCATTGGGCCACTCGAAGATCTGGTGGGCGTATTCCCAGTACTGGTCCAGCGTCTCGCCCTTCCTGGCGAAAACCGGCGTGCCGGATTCGGCAATCGCCGCGGCGGCATGATCCTGGGTGGAGAAGATATTGCAGGAGGCCCAGCGTACTTCGGCGCCCAACGCTTCCAGCGACTGGATCAGCACCGCCGTCTGGATCGTCATATGCAGGGAGCCGGCGATGCGCGCGCCCTTGAGCGGCTGCGCCTTTCCGAATTCTTCCCGTACGGCCATCAACCCGGGCATTTCCGTCTCGGCGATGGCGATTTCCTTACGGCCAAACTCGGCCAGGCTGAGATCCGCGACTTCGTAGTCGGGTTTGAGTTCTTTGACAGTTTCCGTTGTCACTTGCGGCTCCTGATTGGGGTCTGACCCCGTTTGCTAAAGGGATCGCGGCTGAAAGCCGCTCCTACAATTGAAAAACCGTTTGCTAAATGATTCATCCCCGTTATTTTGCGGCGGAGGCTTTTATGCCGGCGGCATCGCGCAAAGCATCCGCCTTGTCGGTCTTCTCCCAGGTGAAATTCGGTACTTCCCGACCGAAATGCCCATAGACCGCCGTTTCCTGGTAGATGGGGCGGATCATATCCAGCATCCGGATGATCCCCGCCGGATGCAGATCGAAGTGATCACGTATCAGCTTGGTGAGATGACCGTCGTCCATCACGCCGGTGCCGAAGGTTTGGACCATGATGGACGTGGGTTCCGCTACACCGATCGCATAGGACACCTGGATTTCGCAGCGGTCGGCCAACCCGGCGGCGACAATGTTCTTGGCCACGTACCGGGCCGCATAAGCCGCGGACCGGTCCACCTTGGACGGGTCTTTTCCGGAGAACGCGCCACCACCATGGCGCGCCATTCCGCCGTAGGTGTCCACGATGATTTTGCGGCCCGTGAGTCCGCAGTCGCCCACCGGCCCACCAATCGTGAACGCGCCCGTGGGGTTGATGTGAACACGGGTGTGATCGCCAAACCACTCGGCCGGTAACACGGGTTTGATGATTTCCTCCCTCACGGCCTCCCGCAGGTCTTTCTGATTGATGTCGGGTGCGTGCTGGGTAGAGAGGACCACCGCCTCGATGGACGTGGGGCGGTCATCTTCATAACGGAAGGTCACCTGGCTCTTGGCGTCCGGCCGCAGCCAGGGCAATTTGCCTGAACGCCGCACCTCCGCCTGCTGCTTGACCAGGCGATGGGCGTAGGTAATGGGAGCGGGCATGAGCACATCGGTTTCGTTGCTGGCGTAACCGAACATCATTCCCTGGTCACCGGCCCCTTGTTGTTCCGGGTCCTCCCGGTCCACGCCCTGAGCGATGTCAGTGGACTGCTTGCCGATCATGTTGACGACGCCGCAGGTGTGCCCGTCATAGCCCACCT
>SMWH01000122.1 GCA_004357005.1 Gammaproteobacteria bacterium | reverse complement strand
TGCGCACGAACCAGGCCGCGTCCCCTTCCACGTCAATGGAATGGAGAAAGAAGTCCGGGCTCCGGAGCAATTCGGCGGGATCGACCTGTATCGCGCTCATAAAGGTGAAAGTGCCAGAGTGCGGGAATCAGAATGCACGGATCAGTTTACCGGAAAGCATTCTGCGGACCCCGACCGATAACATGAAGCGGGGGTCCGCCGATGTGAATGGCTGGGGGACTAGGATTCGAACCTAGACTAGCGGAGTCAGAGTCCGCTGTCCTACCATTAGACGATCCCCCAACAGTTGTGGGAGCGGCCCCAATCGAAAACAAGGGCCGCGACTCGACTCCTGCAGGAGCGGCTTTCCAGCCACGACACAACTCCCGGATTCAATTAGGGGATTTAATTCGGGGACAGTTCCCTCATTTCAGTCGCAAGGTCCGGTTGTTCAGAAGGTGGGGAAATGAGGGAACTGTCCCCGAATTAAATCTGACTGAATGAGGGAACTGTCCCCGAATTAAATCCCCTAATTGAATCCTGGAAATCGAACCTGTCCCGTTTTTCGTTATCGCTTGGAGTACTGCGTGGCTTTGCGGGCCTTGTGGAGACCGACCTTCTTGCGTTCCACTTCGCGGGCGTCCCGCGTAACCCAACCGGCCTTGCGAAGCTCACGCCGCAGGCTCTCGTCGTAATCCATCAGCGCGCGGGTGATGCCGTGGCGAATCGCGCCTGCCTGACCGGTAGTGCCACCGCCTTTGACCGTCACTGTGACGTCGAACTTCTCGGTCAAATCGGTCAGTTCCAGGGGCTGACGCACGATCATGCGCGCAGTCTTGCGCCCGAAATACTCGTCCAGCGTTTTGCCGTTGACGGTGATGTTTCCACCACCGGTGCGAAGAAACACCCGCGCCGTGGATGACTTGCGTCGGCCGGTTCCGTAGTTATATTGCGTCGCCATGTTGGTCCTTTAGATCTCCAGGGCCCTAGATATCGAGAGCTTGGGGCTGTTGTGCGCTATGCGGATGCTCCGGACCACTGTAGACCTTGAGCTTCTTGAACATGGCACGACCCAGCGGGTTTTTGGGGAGCATTCCCTTGACCGCCTTCTCGATGACCCGCTCCGGCTTCTTCGCCAACAGTTTTTCCAGGTTGATGGATTTGAGGTTGCCGATATAGCCCGTGTGATGGTGATACATTTTGTCGGCCATCTTGTTCCCGGTGACCGCCACTTTTTCGGCATTGATCACCACGATGTAGTCGCCCGTGTCCACGTGCGGCGTGTACTCCGCCTTGTGTTTGCCACGCAGACGCCGCGCCAACTCGCTCGCCAGCCGGCCGAGGATCTTATCCGTGGCATCCACGACGTACCAGCCGTGCTTCACGGTCTCCTTCCTGGCGCTATAGGTCTTCATCGGTCCCAAACTCCGTTTTTCCCCACAAATCCGGGGGTTACGTCCGCGAAAAGGCGGCAATTCTACCGGTCCCGGGGCCCCGAGACAAGCAAAAAACGGGACAGGTTCGTTTTTCTCGTTACCAGGATGGATCCTAACTCCCTGATTTGTAAGACCATCCGGCCCCGGCCGGGTGGATGGAAAAACGAACCTGTCCCGTTTTTGGTCATATCTTCAGCCGATCCACGGGCTTGCCATCCCGCAGGTGGCTCTCGACGATCTCGTCGATATCCTCCCGGTCCACATAGGTATACCAGACCCCCTCCGGGTAGACCACCGCCACCGGACCCTCGTCGCAGCGGTCCAGGCACCCGGCCACGTTGACCCGGACCCCGCCGGGGCCAGCCAGGTCCAACTCCTTGACCCGGGCCTTGGCATAGTCGCGCATGCTCCGGGAATCGTGGTCCATGCAACAGACCTTGCCGCTGTCCCGCTGGTTGCAGCAAAAAAAGATGTGTCTGGCGTAGTAGGACATGGGGCGCGGTATTATAGGGGCACGCGCCCATGAATGAACGCAGTTACACCCCCGTGGACTCGATCCTGGACCTGCTGGATCAGGGACTTCGCACGGTGTTCGCCACACCGCCCCCGAGCCAGCGCGACGATCCGGCCGGTTCCGTCCCGGAGGGGGATCTCACGGACACCCAGCGGCGCCTCGCCGGCGGACTGATGCGGGTAAACCACACGGGGGAAATCTGCGCCCAAGCTCTGTATTCAGGGCAGGCAGCAACCAGCCGCAACCCGGAGCTTCGAGCGCAGTTGCTGGCCGCGGCCCGGGAAGAAACCGAACACCTGAGTTGGTGTCAGGGACGACTCGACGCCATGGATACCCACACCAGCTACTTCAATCCACTCTGGTACACAGGTTCCTTTCTCCTTGGCGCTGCCGCGGGAATAGCCGGTGACGACTGGAGCCTGGGCTTCGTGGTAGAAACCGAGCGCCAGGTGGAGGCCCACCTGGAAGGCCACCTGGACCGTCTGCCCGAGGCGGACGAAAAAAGCCGCGCCGTCGTGCGCCAGATGAAAGAAGACGAAGCCCGTCACGGACGGGACGCTCAGGAAGCCGGCGCCCGGGAACTACCCGAACCGGTTCGTCGTGTCATGGGTGTGTGCGCGGATGTCATGCGTTTCGTCGCCTACCGGGTGTAGCGATTCGCGGCTGGAAAGCCGCTCCTACGGTAGGAGCGGCCCAAATCGAAAACAAGGGCCGCGATTCCTCAGCTACATATTCCGGCCGTAGAAAATCTCCAGCATCTCCTTCTTGATGCGACGCGTGATGTTCGTCTGATCTCGCTTCGGCAGGTCCTCGGCGTCGCGGCCGAACAGGTACTGATCCAGATCGAAGTCCCGCAGGATCATCTTGGTGTGGAAGATGTTCTCCTGATAGACGTTGACATCGATCATTTGGTAACGCTTGCGCGTGTCCGCGGACAGATAGTTCTGGATCGAGTTGATGTTGTGATCGATGAAATGCTTGCGCCCCCGCACGTTGCGCGTGAATCCCCGCACCCGGTAGTCCAGCGTCACGATGTCCGCATCCACGCTGTGGATCAGGTAGTTGAGGGCCGTCAGGGGTGAGACCTTGCCACAGGTGGAAACATCGATATCCACCCTGAAGGTGCTGATGCCGTTCTGGGGATGACTCTCGGGATAGGTATGAGCCGTGATGTGACTCTTGTCCAGATGCTGCACCACGGCCTCCGGTTGGGTCCTGGGCATCGGGCCCGGTTCTTCGATGTTCGAAACCGCGGGATTCTCGATGGGCTCCTCGGCGATTAGCATGGTGACGCTGGCGCCCATGGGGTCGTAGTTCTGGGTCGCCGTGTTGAGGACCTGGGCGCCGATGATCTCCACCACCCGGTCAAGAATGGCCGCCAGCCTTTCTGAGTTATACATCTCGTGGACATAGGCCATGTAGCGCCGGCACTCCCCGGCGGTGACGGCATAGCAGATGTCGTAGATGTTGAAGCTCAGCGTCTTGGTCAGGTTGTTGAACCCGTGCAGTTTCAGACGCTTGGTGGATCCGGCCATGGTTGACCTGCCCTCCCTGGGTTGTTCCCCCGAAAAAGGGCCGACATTATGCCGCAAACTGCGGGGCTTCGGACAGGACCTGGTTCGACTTGGCGGGCGACCTGACATACACTTGGCGCGTCCTTTGCTGCACCGGTACACGCATGAGCAAGCTGACCGCCCCGCCTGCCACCACGCAAGATGAAGCGGTGTTGGACAGCGACGATCTTGAGCTTCTGCTGAGCTTCTGTCACCGCCGGAGCTACCGCCCCAAAACCACAATTATCAGACCCGGCGATCCGGCCAACACCCTTTATTACATTATCGAGGGATCCGTGACCGTGTCCCTCGAGGACGAAGAGGGCCGCGAACTGATTCTCGCGTATGTGAACGCCGGCCAGTATCTGGGTGAGATCGGTTTGTTCAACCGCACCGAACGACGCAACGTCCTGGTGCATACGCGCACGAACTGCGAGATCGCTGAGATCGGTTATGAACGTCTGACCCAGTTGTTCGAGACGCAACTCGCGGAGATGTACCCCAAACTCCTGTTTGTGCTTGGGAAACAGCTGTCTGACCGGCTCATGCACACGAGCCGCAAAGTCAGCCGCCTGGCCTTTATGGACGTGACCGGTCGCGTTGCGCGCACGTTGCTGGATCTGTGCACTGAACCGGACGCCATGTCCCATCCGGACGGCACCCAGGTGCGCATCTCCCGGCAGGAGATTGCACGCATCGTAGGTTGTTCCCGTGAGATGGTGGGGCGGGTGCTGAAGACCCTGGAGCACGACGGTCTGATGTCCGTGCATGGCAAGACCATCGTTGTCTTCGACATGACTGATTAGCTGTTTTTCCCGGGTCAGGCGCGAGGGTAAGGCCTCCGAAAGCGGTTTGGAGGAATCGCGGCTGGAAAGCCGCTCCTACAAATTACCCACCCATGCACCCGCTTCAATCAAACAGCTGTTTCAGTTTTTCACCGGGGTCTGCCGAACGCATTAAAGTCTCCCCTACCAGAAAAGCGTTTACGCCCGCATCCCGGAGCAGTTCCACGTCGGTGGGGTCGGTGATGCCGCTTTCGCTGATCAGCAGGCGGTCGTCCGGGACGTAGGGCTTCAGGTCGAGCGTGGTGGTGAAATCGGTTTCGAAGGTGTGCAGGTTGCGGTTGTTGATGCCGATGAGCGTGGCCGGTGTGGCCAGCGCCCGGTCCAGTTCCTCCCGGTCGTGGACCTCCACCAGCACGTCCATCCCCAGATCCATGGCGAGCACACACAGTTCCTGCAATACCGCGTCTCCCAGGGCGGCCACGATGAGCAAAATGCAGTCGGCGCCGATGAGCCGGGACTCGTAGATCTGCCAGGCATCGAGCATGAAGTCCTTGCGCAACACCGGCAGCGCACAACTGCCGCGGGCCAACTTGAAATCAAGGAGCGAGCCCCGGAAGAACGCCTCGTCCGTCAGCACGGACAAGCACGCAGCGCCCGCCGATTCGTAAGCGCGGGCGATTTCCGCGGGATCGAGGTTGGGCCGCAAAATGCCTTTGCTCGGTGACGCTCTCTTGATCTCGGCAATGACCGCCGGACTTCCCTGTTCCATCGTGCGATGCAACGCGTTGGCGAAGCCCCTGGGTGGTGATGCGGCTTCGACCTTCGCGCTTAGCGCCGGCAACGGGAGTTCGGCGGCCCGTGCCGTTACCTCGGCAGCTTTGTGTCGGAGAATCTCCGCCAGCCTGTCGGGAGTGTCGCTCATGCATCATCACCGAGCCGCTGTGTCAGCGTCACCAGGGATTCGAGGGCGTTTGCAGCGCTGCCGTCACCGAGCACACCCCGCGCCCTGTCCACGCCCTCGGCCAGGCTGGATGCCTTGCCGGCTACGTAGATAGCGGCGCCGCCATTGAGCGCCACCATGTCAAAGGCGGCCCCGGTTTCACCGGCCAGAGCTTTGCGAATCACCGCCAGACTTTCTTCCGGCCCATCCACGCGAACCGCGCCCAGGTCCTGCCGGGTAACACCCAGTTCCTCGGGAATGATGGGCCAGATATTCACTTCACCGTTTTTGAGTTCGGCGACCCGGGTGGGAGCACCGATGCTGATCTCGTCCAACCCGTCATCGGAATGCACCACCATCACATGCTCGCTGCCCAGTTGCTTGAGAACGTGGGCGATGGGCTCGACCCATTCGGCAGCAAAGACACCAAGAATCTGCCGAGGGGCATCCGCGGGATTGGTCAGGGGACCCAGCAGGTTAAAGAGCGTTCGCAGGCCCAGCTCCTTGCGCGGCCCTACCGCGTGTTTCATGGCGCTGTGGTGCCTTGGCGCGAACAGGAAACCCACGCCTGCCTCGTCAATGCACCGGGCCACGGCTTCAGGCCCCAGGTCCAGGTTCACCCCGGCGGCTTCCAGTACGTCAGCGCTTCCGGAGCGGGTGGAAACCGAGCGGTTGCCGTGTTTGGCCACCCGCGCCCCGGCCGCCGCGGCCACAAAAGCGCTGGCAGTGGAAACGTTGAAAGTGCCCTTGGCGTCACCACCGGTACCGCAGGTATCAATGAGATGTTCTTTTGAGACCTCCACCCGCGTGGCCAGATCCCGCATGACCTGGGCAGCCGCGGCGATTTCGTCCACGGTCTCGCCTTTCATGCGCAGACCGATCAGGAAGCCACCGATCTGGGCCGGGGTAAGCTTTCCGGTCATGATGTCGCGCATGACCGTGCCCATTTCTTCCTGGCTCAGGTCCTCGCCATTAACCAGTTTTTGAAGGACTTCTGTCAACATGTTCATTTTCATTCGCGGCTGGAAAGCCGCTCCTACAAAGCCGCTCCTAAAACACGATGCCGGTTCCCACATGTAGGAGCGCCATTCGTGGCGCGATTTCTTTTGCAATCGCGGCTGGAAAGCCGCTCCTACAAAGCCGCTCCTACAAACTCCCATTCGCGGCTGGAAAGCCGCTCCTACATTTGTTGAGGAAATTCTTCAGCAGATCATGACCGCTGTCAGTCAGGATCGACTCAGGATGGAACTGCACGCCTTGCACGGGCAGTTCCCGGTGCCGGAATCCCATGATCTCCTCGTTGTTGCCGTCGGCGTCCCGGCTCCAGGCGGTCACTTCCAGGCAACCGGGAAGTGAATCCGCCTCCACGACCAGCGAGTGGTAGCGGGTGGCCTCGAAGGGATCGGGAAGGGCATCAAAGATGCCGCTCCCCGTGTGGTGGATCATGGACGTCTTCCCGTGCATGAGCCGTTTCGCCTGCACGATTTTCCCACCGTAGGCCTGCCCGATGGCCTGATGACCCAGACACACACCGAGAATCGGAATTCTGCCACCCAGTTGTTCCACCACGGATACCGAGATGCCCGCTTCGTTGGGCGTGCACGGCCCCGGAGAAATCACGATGGCATCCGGGGCAAGGGCTTCGATCTCCTCCACGCTGATCTTGTCGTTGCGGTGCACCTGAACATCCGCGCCCAGCTCACCCAGGTATTGCACCAGGTTGTAGGTGAAGGAATCGTAGTTGTCGATCATCAACACCATGGCCGTATCATCCAGGTCTCATCCCGTCAGACCGCTGGCAGCCGAGGCCACCGCGCTGAATATGGCGCGGCCCTTGTTCATGGTCTCTTCCCATTCCCGCTCCGGGTCCGAATCCGCCACGATACCGGCGCCCGCCTGCACGTGAAGCTGGCCGTCCTGGATGACCGCGGTACGAATGGCGATCGCCGTGTCCAGGTTGCCGGTCCAGGAGATATATCCCACAGCACCCGCGTATACGCCCCGGCTGACGGGCTCCAGTTCCTTGATGATCTCCATGGCCCGGATCTTGGGCGCCCCGGTAACGGTACCGGCCGGAAATACGGCACGCAGCACGTCCATGGCCGAGAGCCCGCTCCGGAGTTTGCCGCTGACCTGGGACACGATGTGCATCACGTGCGAGTAACGTTCGACGATCATTTCCTCTTCGAGGCGGATGGTGCCCGTTTCCGCCACCCGTCCAATATCATTGCGGCCCAGATCAATGAGCATCACGTGTTCGGCACGTTCCTTGGGGTCCGCCAGCAGTTCGGCCTCGAGGGCCAGGTCTTCTTCCTCCGACGCGCCCCGGGGCCGGGTGCCGGCGATGGGCCGCACGGTGACCTGGTCGTCTTCCAGTCGCACGAGGATCTCAGGGGACGACCCCACGATCTGGTGATCGCCCAGGTCCAGGTAATACATGTAGGGGGACGGGTTCAGGGCACGCAGAGCGCGGTATACATCGACGGGTCGCGCGGAAAAAGGCACCGAGAGCCTCTGGGACAGGACTACCTGGAACACATCACCCGCGTGAATGTAATCCTTGCACCGCTTGACCGCCGCGATGAAATCATCCCGGGAGAAACCGGAGACAAAATCCCCTTCCTCCACACGCGCCGAACCGATGACCACCGGATAACCCGGGTTGCCGCTGCGAAGCCGGTGCACCAGTTGATCGAGGCGACGCTGGGCTGCGTCCATCGCGCCGTCTTCCCGGGAGTCCACGTTCACGATCAGGTAAAGCTTTCCTGCCAGGTTGTCGAAGACCGCCACTTCTTCGGAGACCATCAGGAGGATTTCCGAGCTGCCCAGGGGGGAACGGGTCTCACCTCGCAAACGCGGCTCGATATAGCGCACCGTGTCGTAACCGAAGGATCCCACCAGTCCCCCGGTGAAACGCGGCAGACCTTCGACTGCGGAATACTGAAAACTCGCATGGAAGGATTCGATCCAGCCAAGGGGATCGTCACTCTCGATGCTCTCCACAACGCGACCGTCTTCCAGGATCTCAATCGTGTTGTCGGCGACCCGCAATACTTTTCGACACGGCAAACCGATGATGGAGTAGCGCCCCCATCGTTCCCCGCCTTCCACGGACTCGAACAGATAGGAATATGGTGCGTCCACCAGCTTGAGATAGACGCTCAGCGGCGTATCAAGATCCGCCAGCACCTCCCGCATCACCGGGACACGTGCACGATCGGACATGGGCTGGTTCACGTTCTTTTTCCGTTTGTTGTTCTGAAACGCACCTGGAACTCAACTCCGTCGGTCGGGCCATCGACCAAATCCGTTGCTGACACGCTGCCCCCGTGACCCTGAGCGATCAGGCGCACGATGTACAGGCCAAGACCGAGATGCGGCTCCTCCGCTTTCTTGCCGCCGCGCAAGGATACCAGCGAGTCGAAGAGATTGGCCCGTATGCCCGCGGGCAGATTCGGGCCTTCGTTGGCAACGCCCAGGACGTATACATCGTCATCCCGAGGACCATCCCGGGCACGATCTGCCCGGGCCTGCGTCAGCGTAATCCGTATCCACCCGCCGTGCGGCGAGAAATCCACCGCATTGTCCACCAGCTTGTCGAGCATCTGGGCGAGCAGTTCAGGCACCCCCTTCATCTCGCAGGGCGAATCGGTCAACCGTGCCTCGAACGCCCGATCCGGATACACATCCCGGTAACCTTGCAGGCAACCTTCCACGACGGCGCGCAGTGAAAAGGTTTCGGGTGTCGCCTGTTCGATGATCTGTTCCAGGCGGCTGGCTTCGGTCATGGACTGAATCATCCTGCCCAGGCGTTCCGTGCCCTCCCGGGCGCGCTGGGCGTAACCCTGTTGCTCCGCGTCCAGACGGCCCGCTTCCAGGTTGTCCAGCGATGTGCGCACCACGGCCAGGGGCGTTCGCAGTTCATGGGCCAGTTTCTGGGTCAGGGTTTCCAGATAACCCGTGTACTGACGCAATCGGTCGAGCATTGACCCGAAAGCCCGATGCAGTGAGCCCAACTCGTCTCTTGACGAGCTGGACGGAAATCCTGCCGCCGGATGTCCGTCCTCGGTGACCGCGCCGACGACCGCCTGGTGCAGACGCCGGATACGAAACACCAGCACCGTGGCATAACTGAACAGCACAAAACCGGCAATGGCCATGGCCGCCAGGGTCAGACCCAGCAACCGCATCACCGCGGCGTTGGCCAGCACCAGTAACGCATCGCCGGACTGCTCCAGCACCACCGCTCCGACGATCTCCCCGTTCACGCGCACGGGCCCCGCGGCGATAGTGAACACGGTGTCGCCCTCCGGCGAGGCCTCCCAACGAACGATGTTGTCACCGGAAAGGGCCGCGTCCACTTCCGACCCGGAAAGCCGGATGGTATCCACATCGCGGCGCTGCCCCGGGTCCATGGGGCTGGCCAGAAGATTGCGGTAGATCATCGTTCGCAACCAACGGTCTCTGGTGGTTGCCTGGGCCATGTTCCGGGCCCTGTTTTGGGCCGCGCTTTGGATCATGGGGCCGGGGTCGCGCCGATCCGACCGGGCCATCACCCAGCCCTTTGCGTTGACCAGCCACACCCGCGCCGACGCCGGCGCCATGGCGGCCAAAGCCTCCGAGATCGCCGCATCGGATGCAACGATGGGCAGGGTGGCGGAGGGGTCGTCCGCGGGGCCCGTCCCGGAAATCATCACGGTACGCCCCCGGCGATCCACATCGTTCACCGCCAGGCCGAGCCGTTCCCCAACCACAGCGAGGGGAAGGCGCAACTCAACGGTGTAACCGGTGCTGCTCTCCTGCCATTCGCCACGGAGATTCCCTTCGGGCAACACCACTGAGATCCAGCCCGGCGCCGTGGTCGTAACGTCGACCGGCGCCTGGAGTGCCTCGGTACGGATCACGATGTGATCAGCATCGGTATCACCGGGTCGTGCGCTATATACGATGTGGTCGTCGTTCACCAGAATCAGGAGATAAAGGTATCGCGCATCCCTCACTGCCAGCACCGACGCCCCGCCCATGTTCATGGCCTGTTCCACGTTCCATTCGACCGGGTAGCCGTCCAGGGTGATCGGTGTCTGAATCGTGCGCACGTACAAACCATCGCTTTCAACCGACCAGTCCCTGAGCACACCCAGTGCGGCAGCGATGGATGTGGTTGCCGACTGGGCGCTTTGTTCCTGACCGATACGCAGGAATCGCTCGGTCTCCCGCACGATCTCCCACCCGGCCAGCGGCAGGATCAGGATGATCAGGCCCACCAGCAGCAGTTTTTTGCGAAGGCTCACAGTTGTCGGTCGAACCCGCCGTGGGATCAGGCCGGAGCTTTCCAGCGATAGCCCATGCCGTGCACGGTTTCGATTTCGTCAAAGTCGGGATCTGTAACCTGGAATTTGCGGCGTATGCGTTTGACATGGGAAGTGATCGTGGCGTCGTCAACCAGGATACTGGCGTCCTGCATGAGCTGATCCCGGTTCTTTACATGACCCGGGTAACGCGCCAGGGAATACACCAGCCAGAACTCAGTGACCGTGAGGGATACGGGCTGTTCGTTCCACGTTACGGTCATGCGGTCCGTGTCCAGCACCATCGGACCGCGATCGATCCGGTTGCCCGCTGAGTCGTTTTGCACCGCATCCATGCGCCGGAACAACGCCACCACACGCGCCGCCAGATGCGGGAGACTGATGTCCTTGGTGAGGTAATCATCCGCCCCAAGACGCAGGCCCGATACCGCGTCGAGGTCGCTGTCCCGGGCGGTGAGAAAGATGATCGGCAGTGATGGTGATCGAGCGCGCAGTTCGCGGCACAGATCGAATCCGCCCTCGACCTCATCACCCAGCCCAACATCAATGATCACGAGATCGGGCAGTTCCCGCTCGAAGGCCCGCAGCGCGCCGGCGCGATCCTCAAGCGTTGAGACCCGATAACCGTTCCGGCGCAGCAGGTCTGCATAGTTCTCCCGGATCGCCGGTTCGTCTTCCACTATTGCTACATGTCTGGCCATGGCGTCTCAACTATCCAGGGGGCGTCCACGGACACCCGGGGGGCCACAACTCTGCCACATTCGTTCCCGCGTTTGCCAGAACAAAGGCACGGTCTTGCCATTTCCGAAGCGCATCGTGCAGTCTCGATGGACTGGGGCAATGGCCATGGATGGCCAATTTGATCGGGCCGCCTGATAACGGCCACTGGACAACGGAGAGCCTGGATGCAGCAAAACGCACACTTTGCCGACCCCGGCACGGCCCGGGCGAGGATCGCCGGCGAGAACTGGCACTACCCGGAAGAAGCCACCCACCCGCACGACACCGGGGGCACGCCGCCGGCCGATCCCCCGGCGCCGGGCAGGCGGCGGCTGTCCTGGCCGGATCGGCTACTGCTGTTCGTGGTCGCCACGTTGTTCGCGGGACTGCACCTTCGGGCCGATGCGTCCCCGGGCGCGACCCATGCCCAAGTCCAAGTCCAAGTCCAGGTTCAGGCTCAGGTCCAGGCAGCAATCACCTTTGACGAGGTCACCAGCGGCACCCTGTTGATCCGGGGCCCGCAGGGCCGCCTCGAGCCGATCACGCAACTGCGCACCCAGGTGACTTTCGATGTGGCCGGGCCACTGGTTCGTACCAGCGTCAAACAGGCTTTCCTGAACGATTCCAATGCCTGGGTGGAAGGCACCTATGTGTTCCCGCTGCCGGATGAGGCCGCGGTGGATACGCTCCGGCTGGTGGTGGGCAACCGGATCATCGAAGGCGAGATCCAGGAGAGACAAGCCGCCCGGCGAAGCTACGAAACCGCAAGGGACGCGGGACAGGTAGCCAGTCTCGTGGAACAGGAGCGCCCCAACCTGTTCACCACCAGCATCGCCAATATCGGGCCGGGTGAGGAAATCCTCATCGAGATCGGCTACCAGCAGGTACTCAAACCTTCCGACGGCGTATTCGAACTGCGTTTTCCTCTCACCCTGACGCGCCGGTACGTCCCGCCACCGGCCCGTATAGACGACATAGTCGAAGACCTCATGGAACCCGCCAGGTTGATCGAAAAAGCCATCGATGCCGCGCGCGTTACGCCTCCGGTAGCGACTTCTGATGAATGGGAACATCCGGTAGTGATCTCGGTTCATCTCGATCTGGGCGGGCTAACTCTGACGGACATCCGCAGCCATCACCACGAAATCATCATCGACCGGGACAAGAACGATCTCTACACGGTGATCCTGGGTGAACCCACCGTACCCGCGGACCGAGATTTCCTGCTGAGTTGGGTGACTGACATAGGCAGCACGCCGGAAGCCGCCGTGTTCACCGAGACCATCGGTGACGAGCGTTTTGCCCTGGTGATGCTCATGCCGCCGGAACCGGCGTTGCTGCCGGCGGTGCCCCCGAGGGACCTGATCTTCGTGATCGATACCTCCGGGTCCATGCACGGCGAATCAATCCGCCAGGCACGAGAGGCCCTGATCATGGCGCTGGATCGGCTTGGGCCCTCAGATCGCTTCGACATCATCGAGTTCAACAGCCAAGCCCGCAGCCTGTTCGGTGAAGTCCTGCCCGCCAACGCCTATTTCATTCGGACAGCCCAGCAATTCGTGGGAGCGCTGCGGGCCGACGGCGGAACCAACATTGCCGCGGCGCTGGGTCTGGCACTGGACAAGCACGTGGAAACACAAGGTCGCCTGCGACAGGTGGTGTTCATTACCGACGGCAGCGTCAGTGCGGAAACGCAACTCTTGGAACAGATCAGCCGGGACCTGGGAGACGCGCGTTTGTTCACCATCGGCATCGGTTCCGCCCCCAACACCTGGTTCATGCGCCAGGCGGCGACATTCGGGCGCGGTACCTACACGTTTATCGACAGCATCTCCGATGTCGGGGAACAACTGGAAGTGTTGTTCGCGAAACTGGAACTCCCGGCGCTGACGGAACTGGAAACCCACTGGAGCATCATGGCTGAGAGTTTTCCGAACCCCGTGCCCGATGTTTACGCCGGCGAACCTGTCATCGTGACCGCGCGCCTGCCCGCCGAGTGGGCGTACCTGGACCTCACCGGCATTACGGCACAGGGAGAGTGGCTGCGACGCATCTATCTGGATGGCGCCAATGACCGCCCGGGCATCGCGCGGTTGTGGGCCCGGGCCAAGATCGAGGACTTCGAAAACCTCCAGATTCTCGGCGCCGACAAGGACATGGTCCGGGAATCCATCGTGGACACGGCCCTGAAATACGGGCTGGTGAGCAAATACACCAGCCTGGTGGCCGTAGACAAGACACCGGTGCGCCTGGCCAGCCTGGATCTCACCAGCGAAATGCTTCCCAACCTGGCGCCCGCGGGCACCACCGTGGCCATGGCGGCGACGGCGACGCCCGCACGTTTGTGGTTGCTGATCGGGCTGGTCTGTTTCGTATTCACTTTTGGCTGGACGGCACTATGGGCCCGCGCCTGAAACACAAAAGTCTGCTGATACCGGCACTGGCATTTGCCATGGGCTTGTTGTTCACGGGTAAAGCGGGCTACATCCATGCCAAGGCACACCTGGCCCAGTACCTGATTGCGGATGCCTGGGACCGCACGCTGGCCGGCGAACGTCAGGTCAAACCATGGCCCTGGGCGGACACCTTTCCCATCGCGCGTTTGAGCATCGAGGGTCATGACGATCTGTTTGTTCTCTCCGGGGCCAGCGGACGCAATCTGGCTTTCGGCCCGGTTCTTTTCAACACAAGACACACGCCCGGCCAGGCATTGAGCGAGGGGCTATTGGTAATGGCCGGTCACCGCGATACCCACTTCAGCGTACTCGAGGATCTCAAATCCAGCGCACGGGTGCGGCTCGAGGACGAGACGGGGAATTGGGCCCGTTATCGGGTGACCGGCCACCAGATTATTGATGTGACCCGCCAGTCATTGATCGCCGACGAACATACGGATGCCCTGCTTCTGGTGACCTGCTGGCCTTTTGACGCGGTGAGCCCGGGCGGGCCCCTGCGTTATGTCGTGACGGCGGTGCCGGACCTCAAATCCGGCGCCGGCTAATTGGGGGGACAGTTCCCTCATTAGAAGGTAAAAAGGGGACAGTTCCCTCATTTCCCCTCCGCCTGAACAACCGGGACTTTGCGACTGAAATGAGGGAACTGTCCCCTTGTTAAAACTTTCCCCCTTCTAATGAGGGAACTGTCCCCGAATTGGCTCAGTGCCATTTGGCGCGGGCGCGCTCCAGTTCAGACCGCATCTCGGCGATCACTTTTCCGTAATCACCGGCCCCGAACACGGCGGAACCGGCAACAAAGATATCGGCGCCGGCCTGGGCGATTTCGCGGATGTTGTCTGTTTTCACACCGCCGTCCACTTCGAGACGGATATCTAGACCGGATTTTTCGATGCGTTCCCTGACTTGTTTGAGCTTGGCCAGGGTACCGGGAATGAAAGACTGGCCACTGAAGCCCGGGTTCACGGACATGAGCAGGACCATGTCCAGCTTGTCCATGACATAGTCCATCCACTCCAGGGGTGTTGCGGGGTTGAATACCAACCCCGCCTTGCAACCGTGGTCATGGATGAGCTGCAGGGTGCGATCCACATGCTCGCTGGCTTCCGGGTGAAAAGTGATGGAGGTGGCGCCGGCTTTGGCGAAGTCTTCGACGATGCGATCCACCGGGCTAACCATCAGATGCACGTCCACCGGCGCTTCGATGCCATAGTCGCGCAGGGCCTTGCACACCAGAGGCCCGATAGTGAGATTGGGCACATAGTGGTTGTCCATGACGTCGAAGTGCACCCAGTCCGCGCCGGCGACAAGAACGCTTTCCACCTCTTCGCCCAGCCGGGCGAAATCCGCGGACAGAATCGAGGGGGCGATCAGATATTCCATGGCGCGAAGTATATAGAGGTCAGGGCCGTTTTTCGTGCCGGGACGTCAACGCCCTGGCGGGGTTCAGCGATCCAGTTATCCGCCGGGGTTGAGCTACCCGCCGGGAACGACTTGATCGAGCGACCCAAGGGTCCGGCGGGGTTGAACGACCCGATTGAGCGAGCCACTCATCCGGCGGGGTTGAACGGCCCACGCAATGGTGTCGTTCCAAACGCTCCAGATAAAAGAGGGCGCGGCACAATTCCTCCGGTTAGCGAATGCCGCGCTCCTCTTTTATCCGATCGTAGGCAGCGTTGATTTCACGGGTCTTCTCCTGCGCCATTTTCATCATCTCCTCGGGCAGGCCCCTGGCGATCAGCTTGTCCGGGTGGTGCTGGCTCATGAGCTTGCGATAGGCACGCTTGATCTGGGCGTTGCTGGTGCTGCGTTTGATACCCAGCACCGCATAGGGATCACCCCTCGTGCTGGGTCGGGCCCGGCGTTGTCGGCCTGCGCCTGCACCCGGGCCGACACCCGCCCCGGCGCCGCCAAATCCGCCGCCGCTAAATCCGGCGGCTGCTTCATGCATCATGATGAGGCGATCCACGTTGGACGTGGAGATCTTCAGGCCGTAGCAGACCCGATTGAGAATCTGGCGCTCATTGGCAGAAACATGGCCGTCGGCAAAAGCCGCGGCAACGAGAATTTCCAGGAAGGTCCAATAGAGGAGGCTGCGGGGGCCGCAGGCGTTGCGGAGACGGACCATTTCGGGATTTAACTGGTAGCCGAGCCTCTTCCCCTCTCTAAAGCGTTCGATGGCCCGTCGGCGCTGCTCCCGGGTCAGCCGCATGTTCCCCATAACGGCCTCGGCCGTCTGGATCTCCGCCTGGGACACCTGTCCGTCTGCTTTGGCCAGGTGCCCCATCACCCGGAAGGAAGCGTCGAAAAACACCTCACGGGCCCGCGCTGGATTAGCGCCAAACCCGAATTGCTCCGCGCCCTTGTCGAAGCTGTGGCCGATGAAGGCGCCGAGCAGGGCGCCGAAGGGGCCACCCAGCGCCAAGCCGATGAGCCCGCCGATGATCTTGCCCCACCAGTTCAATTCGAGTTTGTTCCGTCTGCCACCATGGTTAGAATAGGCGCCCGTCACACTACCGGAACCTCTGCAGGAGTCAATGTGAGCCAGGGATCAGCGCCGCTTTTTGAGAGTCACATTAGCTGTCTCGAACTCATTCATCGAGGCAAGGTACGCGACATGTATGCCGTGGACGACGAGCACCTGCTCATGGTGGCCACCGACAGGTTGTCCGCTTTCGATGTAATCCTCCCGGACCCGATCCCGGGCAAGGGTGAGGTGCTGACCGCCCTGTCGGTTTTCTGGTTCAAACGCATGCGTAACGTGGTTCTGAATCACACCAGCCGCGTGAGCGTGGACGATGCCGTCAGTATCCCTGCCGAACGCGAACCATTGCGCGGACGCAGCCTGGTAGTCCGGCGCGTGAAACCGCTACCCCTCGAAGCAATCGTGCGCGGTTATCTGATCGGATCGGGCTGGAAGGATTATCAGCGCACACAAACGGTGTCGGGAATCTCCCTGCCCGCTGGTCTTCGACAAGCTGACCAACTCCCGGAAATCATCTTCACCCCGTCCACGAAAGGTGAAGTGGGCGAACACGATGAGAACGTGGATTTCGAATGGGTAGTCAACAAGGTCGGCAAGGACCTTGCCGAGCAGGTCCGCGACATCAGCCTGAAGATTTACGAGAAGGGTGCGAAGTACGCCCTCAAGCGCGGCATCATCATCGCTGACACCAAATTTGAGTTCGGCGTTGATCACGCCGGCGATCTCGTCCTGATCGACGAAGTTCTGACGCCGGACTCCTCGCGTTTCTGGCCGGTAGACGAATACCAGCCCGACATGAGCCCACGCAGCTTCGACAAGCAGTTCGTGCGCGATTATCTGGAAACACTGGACTGGGACAAGGAACCCCCGGGTCCGAAGCTGCCGGCCGACATCATCGAGAAGACCGCCGCCCGCTACCGGGAGGCGCGGGATCGGTTGATCGGATAAGCAATCGCGGCTGGAAAGCCGCTCCTACAAAGCCGCTCCTACAACACGATGCCGGTTCCCGCATGTAGGAGCGCCAATCGTGGCGCGATTCATTTTGCAATTGTGGCTTCATGCTGTCATCCCTTAGTTGACAGCTGTAACTCTATAGTTTACACTCCGTCCGTGATCAGAACCTGGAAGCACAGGGGTCTGAGAGAATTGTTTTTCTCGGGTCGGAGCCGGCGGGTTCGACCAGATCTTTGTAATCGCGCCACGTTGATTCTGGACACACTGGACGCAGCAAAGAAAACCGAAGACCTGAATATCCCCGGATTCGATTTTCATCGGCTTCGTGGACACCGGCCAACACGGTATTCGATTCATATAAACGGGCCGTGGTGCGTCACGTTTGAATTCGAGGACGGAGAAGCCCGCCGGGTAAATCTCGAGCAATATCACTGAGAAACGAATGACAACAGATATGACTGACAGGAAGAGACAGCCCAATCATCCGGGATTCCTGCTGCGGGAGGTTGTTCTTCCCGCCATGGGCATGAGTGTGAGTCAGGCAGCTCGGGAGATGGGAGTCAGCCGGCAGCAGTTGCACAAAATTCTTGCAGGGAAACGCGCCGTGACCGCCGAAATGGCAGCGCGCCTCGGCAAGTACTGCGGGAACGGGGCAGAACTCTGGCTCAGTATGCAGTCAGCCCATGATCTCTGGAAAGCCCGGCGGTCACTGGCCGGAGAATTAAGGCACATACCCTCCAGGACGGTACCCTGACGGGTCGCGGCTGGAAAGCCGCTCCTACAAAACCGCTCCCACAACACGATGCCGGTTCCCGCAGGTAGGAGCGCCGTTCGTGGCGCGATTTATTTTGCAATCGCGGCTGGAAAGCCGCTCCTACAAAGCCGCTCCCACAACACGATGCCGGTTCCCGCAGG
>SMWH01000121.1 GCA_004357005.1 Gammaproteobacteria bacterium | reverse complement strand
CTGGCCTACCTGCTGCACACCACCGGCGAGCTGTTCCTGTCGCCGGTGGGGCTGTCGGCCGTCACCAAGCTGTCCATGGGGCAGGTCGTCGGTGTCAGCATGGGCACGTGGTTCCTCGCCACGGCGCTTTCCGAGACGGTGGCCATGCGTATCGGCAAAATGGCGGCCCTGCAGACCGACGCCGGGGAAGTCGCTGACGTGGGCGCGGCGCTTGCGACCTACACGGAGCTGTTCGGCTTCCTCATGTGGTTCGGGATCGGGGCCGGGGTCGTGCTCATACTGATCTCGCCCCTGCTCAAACGCGGCATGCACGGAGTTCATTAGACAATACCGTGGGAGCGCCTTCCAGGCGCGATTCGATGGCCGCGGCTGGCGTAGGAGCGCCATTCGTGGCGCGATTGATAATGTTTCGCGGCTGGCGTAGGAGCGGCTTTGTAGGAGCGGCTTTCCAGCCGCGAATCCTTGAAACAAAGGAAGGAACCATGAAGAAAACAATCTGGATATTTCTCTGCGAGCTGTCGCTGGCTGCCTGCGGTGGTGAGCAGACCACCGAGACGGTTGAAAACGAAGCGGCGGCGCCCGCCGAAGTTTCCCAGCCCGAAGCTGCGCAAGACACGGCGCGCGCGGAACTGGAAGTGGCGGAAGCGGAAAAACTCCTTACCTTGTTCGACGAGTACTGGGAAGAGAACCTCAAACTCAGCCCCATTACTGCTACTTCCATCGGCGATCCGCGCTACAACGACCTGATGCCGGATTTCTACAGCGCCGAGTACCGGGAACAGTCGCGTGCCTTCAACGAGGGCTACCTCGAGCGAGTTCGCGAGATTGATCGCGATCTCTTGTCGGGACAGGACCGCCTGAGCTATGACATGTTCGTTCGGGACCGCGAACTGACCCTGGAAGGCATGCAGTTCCCCGACTGGCTGATGCCCATGAGCCAATACAATTTATATGGTTTTGCCGCCCAGATGGGCTCCGGCGCGAGCATCCAGCCCTTCGCTACCGTCGAGGATTACGAGAACTGGTTCAAGCGCGTGGCCCGCCTGGAAGTGATCACGGACACCGCGATCGCCAACATGCGCGAAGGGCTCAGCAAGGGTTATAGCCGCCCCAGAGCCGTCATGGAAAAGGTGGTAACACAACTCGATGGCCTGGTCGTGGACGATGTCGAAACCAGCCCGCTGTGGCAGTCCATTGACAGCATGCCCGAGGACATTCCGGAAACTGAACGCACGCGGCTGGCGGATGAATACCGCACGCTGCTGACCGAGACCGTCATGCCGGCGTACCTGAAGATGCGCGATTACCTGCGCGACGAATACGTTCCCAACAGCCGCGAGAGCTTTGGCTACAGTGAGTTGCCCGACGGCAAGGACTGGTATGCGTACCTGGTGAAGACCCATACCACGACGGACCTGACCCCGGAAGAAATTCATGAAATAGGCAAGCAGGAAGTGGCCCGGATTCTGGATGAGATGCGCCAGGTCATGGCGGAAGTCGGCTTCGAAGGGGATCTGCAGGATTTCTTCGAGTATGTGCAGGTGGAAGACAGCTTCTATTTTGATTCTTCCGACGAAGTCATCGCCGGTTACGATGCCCTTCGTGAGCGGGTACAGGCGGTGCTGCCGGATTACTTCGACATTTTCCCCAAGGCGGGTTTCGAGATCCGCCCGGTGGAGGAATTTCGTGCCCAGACCGCGGCCGGCGCCTCCTATATGCCCGGCACGCCCGACGGTTCGCGTCCCGGCGTGTTTTACGTCAATACTTTCAATCTGAAGGCACAACCGAAGTTCGGAATGGAAACGCTCTACATACACGAAGCCGAGCCCGGGCATCACTTTGCCATTTCCATTGCCCAGGAGATCGAGGATCTGCCCATGTTCCGCCGTTTCGGTGGCGAGACGGCCTATGACGAGGGTTGGGCACTGTACGCCGAGTCCATCGGCCGGGAGATGGGGATGTTCACGGACCCCTACCAGTACTACGGCAGACTCAACGACGAACAGCTGCGCGCCATGCGGCTCGTGGTGGACACAGGATTGCATTACTTCGGCTGGACCCGAGAACAGGCCATCGAGTACATGCGGCAGAACTCGTCCATGGCGGCCACGGATATCGAGTCCGAGGTGGAGCGCTACATGACGATCGCCGGTCAGGCATTAGCCTACAAAATCGGCCAACGGGCCATCCGGGAAATGCGCAACCGCGCCGAGAAGGAACTGGGCGATGATTTCGACATCAAGGCCTTCCACCGCCAGATCCTGATCGACGGTTCACTGCCCATGGGAGTGCTTGGCACCAAGATCGATGAATGGGTCGCCAGCGAAAAGGAACGACTGGCCGAAGCAGCCTGACAATCCAGCTGTCGTAACCAGGAAGGCGGGGCACGGCCCCGCCTTTTTTCATGCCTGAACGGACGGGATGTCAGAACATTCCGTCTTCGCGCCTGCTCCAGATGATGCTGCCCAGCAGCGTGCCCCGCTGACACTTGTAACGGGATCCAAGGACAGTAAAGACCGGTGCGTGTGTCGCGAACCTGTCGGGGTATTCTTGCGCCTGCCGAACGAACCAGTGATCGATGTTGCAGGTCATCGGAAGCTGGTCGAGGAGCCAGCCGGCATGGGCCGGGGACAGCAGGTAGGCCGCGCAGCCCCATTCAGGCAGGCCACGCCACAACTGGGCGCCGATCCGGTTCTCCGGCACGAACAACTCTGCCGATATCGGCGCCAGGTTAACGTACTCTATGCTAGCGCCCTGCGCTTCGACTTCGATGTCCCCGAGTTGCTGCCAGGCATCAAGGCTCCCATTCCAGGAAACATCGTCCTCCAGCACGAGACACCAACCGGATTCCTCTCGGATGGTTTCCAGCAGCCGCAGGTGGGAGCAGTGAACAGCCAGTTTGACCGGGTACTCGCACAGCTCGCCCCGGTTCAGGGATTCGGCTTCCACCCATCGATTCCTCAACGCCATCTCCCTGACCTCGTCCAGATCATTGAGCCCGTCATAGGCCGGGAACAGTTCCAGGCCCGGCAAATGCCGGCTGACGTTCTGGAAATTTTCCGAACGTGCCTGGCTTTTCTGATACACGATCATGAAACCGCGCATACGACCATTTCCCTCAGAACGACGAGGTGCTCGGGCAGTTTCCCGAACCGTTAGTTGTGGATGCTGACGCCGACGCCAACGGAAACATTGTCCCAGAATCCGCGGTCGGCCCGGGACCACAGATACAAACCATCGCTGTGTACGACCGGGTAGACGTACTCCGAGTCACCTACCCGCCCGATGACGGTTTCCCGGACCACGCCGGTCACCGTGATCACCCGGTCGCGGGAAAAGGTCACCGTCTCCAGATAGCCGTCCTGCATCACCAGGAACCGGCCCAGGGGTGACTGATCCAACTGGGGCCGCTGGGAGGAGTTCAGGGGATAGGCCAGTACCTCCACCTCGGTGGCGTTTTCCAGATTGGTGGAACTCACGATCAACCCGCCCCAGATCACCCGGGAATCCAGAAACTGGTCCGTGTTGGCCGCCACCTGGCGGGGCGAAACAGAGAGTTCGGTCGCGGCTGGATCGAACTTGGGGCCCGAAGCGCAGGCCGCCAGGATTGGCGCCATACCCACCAGCAGAAAACAACGTAGCCCGGAAGTCATGGCGCAACTATAGCAGCGGCGCGTGTAACCTTTCCCGCCCCGCATCGTATAGCAGGTCAGGAGACGCCGTTTGAGGCCAACGGATCGGCCCGGGTGGCGCTGGCGCACCCCGTTGCAAAACGAGGACAAGGAAGATGAAAAGCAAGACACTACCAGCATTTGCGGCACTGGCCCTCGGGTTGGTTCTGGTTCTGCCGGCGGCCCTGGCCCAGCATCCGGGCCGGATCGACCTGGCCGACTTCGCGGTTTTCGAGGGCATCACCCCGATCATCGAGGTCAAGCTGGACGGGCGCATGTTGCGCTTCGCCGGCGCGGCCGCGAAGTACGGAAACCATGCGGGCCTGGATCTGGCGGCCAACCTGGAGGCAATCAACGTCTTTGTCTATGACGTAGAGACGGGCGATGAGCAGTTGTTCATGGATCGCATGGCCGAACTGTCGGACCAGTTGATGTTTGACGGTTGGGAAGCCGCGGTCACCGTACGCGGCAAAGGACACGAGTACGTGCGGGTGTTCTTCAAGGGCGAAGACGAGTACCTGGACGGCATCACCGTCCTGGTACTGGACGATGAGGCGGTATTCGTGAATATTTATGGCCGCATCGATCCCGAGACCATTGCACAGCTCATGGACCAGCACGGACACATGGGCGACTGGAACGATTTCGATATCGATATCGATCTCTGATTCGGGCATGCCTTCCGGCAAATAAACACCCCCGCTTCATGCGGGGGTTTTCCTTTCTGAGCGGTTGCCACCTTCCGATCGCTAGTCGAAGTGTTCGACATCTTCCGGGACGCTGGCCCAGGGGTGTTGTCTGGCCTCGTACACGGATACTCGCGGCGCCGGAAACCCGGGATCGGCAAATGCCCCGACGGGCACGGCAATAACATCGGGAACCTCGTCCAGTTCGTAGTACACAGTCGCCCCACAGTCCGGACAGAAGTGGAAGGTGATCTCGTTGCCAGCGTCGGCAGTGCGGATGTACTCCTTGCTGTTGCCCTCCACTGTGACCTTGTCGCGTTCAAAACGGGCCTGGACGCCGAAAATACTCCCGGTCCGCCGTTGACAGGCCAGACAATGACATACCGATATTCGAACCGGTTCGCTTTTCGCCGTGAGCGTGAGTTGTCCGCAACTGCATGCAGCATGTCGATCTGTCATGGCTTCTTGCTCCAACCTGCTTCAGCCGCCGGCCGCCTGCTGCGAATTGTCAGGGGCGACGTCGGATAATTCACCGCAAAAATAGCTGCAAGCGGCAACGTTCGATCGATTATTAATGATGCTGGCGCCGTTCGTCGGCTGCACCGACTTGTCAGCTGGCTCTGCGGTAAAGCCACCGGATCGCTGGACCCAGAATAACGCCTGTCACAACTCCTGTTGGCACCACGAAGGGAGCATCCCAACTCGTCCACGCGCCCTTCGCCAGGAAAACTGTGGCCGACGCCAACAGACCCATGGAGGCACCCCACCCAAGGCATTTGCCGAGGGAAGAGTTGCGCGTGACCACGGTGGAAACCAGCAATGCGATCGTGACACCGCTGAGCGTTCCAGCCAACGTTATATATCCGGGGTAGGGCTCTTCGGGAGCGTAGTAGATGCCAACGGCCCCAAGAAACCCAAGAGCCGCTCCAATACCGGCAACCTTCAGAATAACGGGCATCCTCTTTGCACCGCGCTTCTCCAACATTAGCTTGAAAACCTCCAGCCACCTGACTAGCAATGGGTGCAAAAAGGGTCCATTTATCTGGCAATAGCGACATTGGTGCCGATAAGCCTCTGATTTTACACCCGGGACCCGGCCCGGGGATTGCGAATCGGGATTATGGGTACCCCGAGACTCCTTATTCAGGCCGGGTCAGAAGACGCCCGAGGGTCCAGGAGTCGCGTTCCGCAACGGGCCCGTCGATGATGAACTCCTGCAAGGGGGGCAGGTATTCCTGTTTTCTGTAGCTGTACCACCAGACATAATGGTAGTAGTGGCGTTCTCGGGGGAACGCGGCCTCAAACGCCGACACTCCGGGGTATTCTGATTCCAGACCCAGCAAATCAGTGATGGTCTTCGGAATATCCGTCAGTGTTGATGGGTTCGACGACACCGAATACGGCCCATCCGAGTGCGGCGGTTTGATCAGCAACACGGGCATCGCCCGGCCAACGCTTTTCCTGAAAAAGACATTCACGGAATCGAATTGCTTCCGCGGCCCTGTCCCATGGTCCGCCGTGATGACGATAAGCGATTGATCGAAGACGTCCAGCTCGCGCATGGTGTCAACCACGCCGATGGCGAGTTTGAGCGCGCACCGGGCCTGGCGCTTGTAGAGTTCCATGTCGTGCTTGGCGCCCTCGGCGGTTCTGACTCGCTTTGGCAGGTTTTCACAGTTCTCATCCAGCATCAGCGGTTTGTGAGGCAACATGAAATGAAGGAACTTGAATGTCGGCTCTTCGCCTTCCACAAAGGAGTCTCGCTTGAGCAGCCTGGACAAAGCCAGACTCCGACGTTGCATGCCACTGGCTGCCGAATCACTGATCAGCAACGATTCAAGCAACCACACGTGATCGTCATAGACTTTTTGTTTGGCGTAGTGGGGCGAATACCGAAACAGGGCGAGATCGTAGAGACGCACGCTTTCCGTTTGTTTGGAGTCCACATCGTCGAAATCCCCGATCCGCTGACAACTGGCCAGCTCGAAAAAACCGCAGTACTGGCGCAATGTAACCAGATTTGAGCGATAGCCCCGGGTGGCCAGGAACTCCGGCAAGCTGCGCTCGGTCAGGGCCGTGTCCAGGAATCGTGTGCGTTCTACCTGGTTGTAATACATCTCACCCGACAGCATGGCTGGAATACTCATTGCTGTGCTGGAAAGCACACCGG
>SMWH01000120.1 GCA_004357005.1 Gammaproteobacteria bacterium | reverse complement strand
TGATGCGTGGCGCGGGGTTGACAGGCATCCCGCAGCGTAAACGTTGGCGCAAGAAGGCCAGCGGCGAGCGGCCGGGTGCAGTTCGCAATCACCTGGCTCGGGATTTTGCCGCCACCACGGCCAACCGAAACTGGGTCACGGACATCACCTTCGTGCACACGGCCGAGCGCTGGCTGTATCTGTGCGTCGTGATTGATCTCTATTCGCGCCTGGTCGTCGGTTGGTCGATGAGTCCGGTCCAGGACCGTCAGTTGGTCCTGCAGGCTGTATTGATGGCGCTGTGGCAGCGAGAGGAACGCGATCTGGTCGTCCTGCACTCGGACCGGGGTTGCCAGTTCACCAGCGATGAGTACCAGCGCTTTTTGAAAGGCCACAACCTGATGTGCAGCATGAGCGCAGTCGGTAGCTGTGCTGACAATGCGTTGGCCGAAGGCTTCTTCGGTATGCTAAAACGAGAACGCGTCAATCGACGTCGTTACTTCACGCGTGCTGAAGCAAGAGCGGATATCTTCGATTACATCGAGCGTTTCTATAATCCAAGAATGCGGCGTAAGCTCAAGAGAACCAAAACTGAAGAAATCGAACTTAACTCAACTGTCCGGAGAAGCGGGACCTAACCCTTTGCGATTCTGGTCTTGGTAACTACCGGAAAATTGGGATGGATTAGAGTAATTAATGGATATCTGGGAAGAACTGACAAAAGCGGTAGAAAGCGAAGATGTGCGCGTTGAGCAAAGGCTGGCGCTGATCGAGTTAATGTGCCTGCCAAAGGGGGCGGAAAAGCTCCAAGAACGTTTAGAGAAAGCCCAAGAGCAGCTCAACGCGGCGTGTAGGCAGTTGCGTAAGGAGGCTCTAGGGCGATGAAACTGCGATCTCTTCGGATCCAGAGTTTTAGAGGCTTCAAAGATCAAACGACCGTCAAATTCGGCGACGGCGTCAACCTGATTATCGGCCACAACGGTGCTGGCAAGAGTAGCGTTTTGAATGCCGTTGAATGGTGCTTATTTGGGCGTGACGTGGAAAAAACGGCGAGCGGTTTACACGGGCGCATGGCTTGGGAAGTACAGCACCGTGATAGCAAGTTAGCCACCATTGTTCGCCTCGTTTTTGAAACAGAGGAAGGGAACCTCACGATAACCAGAACCCGGCCAGCCGATGCCAAGCGGACGACACCGGATGGATTCGAGATCGTATTGCCTAACTCCGACGTTTTGGCCGATGATGCTGCGGAGAACTGGTTGGCCGATGCCGGGTTTCCTTCTTGGCCTGAATGGCGCAGTTCCTATTGTCAGCACCAAGAAGCCGCGCGGGATCGGCTTATCGAGAAGGAACCTAGGATGGTTTCGTTGGCGGCGCTTCTGGGTCTTGACGAAGTTGCTTCTTTGCGGGGAATCCTGGAGAGCGTCAAGTTGGTTACCGGGAAACGTACGCTCAAGAACGCCCGGGAATCCATAAATGATGAGTTGGTTGAGCTTCTCGAGATTACCAGCGGACTCGATGAAGCTGCTGCATCGATTGAGCAGCTCGGCTTGAGAGCTGCGGCAGTCACCAAGAAAAGCGCTCTGGAATACGCACAAACCATGTTGCAAGAGGCTAGGGAGCTTAAGAGAGAGCTTGGGCTGGATATTGAGATGCCCAAGAGCTTTTCAACGATCGCAGAGGCGGTTAAATGGGCGCGGGCCTGGCGGTCTGCGGTTCGACAAGACCCCGGTCGTCTGGCTGAGCTTACCGAGCTGCGAGGCAAAAAGGGAGTAATCGAGGCAATCTTGACAACCATCGAACCCTTAACCAAGAGAGTTTCGGAAGCGGAACGGAGGCTAGAAGAGGCGATTTCGAAACAAGGAGAGCGCGACAACCTCGAAGAGCGTGTGGAAGCAGCTCAAGAAAAAGTGCGAGAGGTTAATGACCTACGCAAGTCCAATGATCAGTTGCATGCGTTGCTGAACGATGTAGTTGAGATATTCGACGACAATCCGACCGATATTTGTCCCGTCTGCGAAAGTGAGATTTCAAACCTGCCTGAAAAGGCCAAGAAAAGGTTAATCGGTTCCGAGACGGACGTCGCCAAGGGGCTTGATAGGCTCTTGAGTGACGCCCAGTCCGTCGTGCAATCCGAGGAGGAAAAGCTCGAAATATTCGAGAGCCTTGAGGCGCAGATGGTCGCTGCAACGAAATCTCTTAAAAGCGCTATAGCAGAACTAGTAGAGCTGTTCCCCACAGAGGAATCTAATGATCTGTTGCCTGCTGCTCGAAAAGCGCAGGAGCGGCTGGTCCGAGCAGTTGCAAGACTGGAAAAGCTCGAATCACAACGCGACGCGGCACTCGATCAGCACAGCATGCTGGGTGATCGGCTGTCAGCGATGGGCACGTATCTTGAGGCGTTGGGGAAGGACAGTCACCGCGTCGATGTTAAGTCATTGCCTGGCTATCAGCTGTATGAGAGTGCTCAGGAAAGTCTGGCAGCGCTTATCAGCGACACGGAGGCGCTTATGCTGCTGGCCAAAGATATGCAAAAAACCTTCTCAGACGAACGCCTAGCGGCCGTTAACAAGACATTGGGGAACTACTTCTCCATGATTACGGGGGAACAGAATGCTGAAGCCCGTAGAATGAAGGTTATATCGCGAGCAACGGCAAAGAGAATCGATTACCAGATTGTTGATAGCAATGAATCACCGTTGATTCCTGTGCTGAATCAGGCTGCTCTCAACGCTATATCGATGGCCATGCTCTTTGCTCAGTCGGAGGATGCTAGTGGGGGCGGGCCGCGGTTGCTGGTGTTAGATGATCCTGAGCAGAGCCTGGACAGCGAGCATGTCAACGGTTTGGCACGGGCTATTGAAACTGTCGCCATCAACTGTCCCGTGCTGGTAGGGGCGACACCGGGAAGATTGGCTGAACGCATCGAGGATTTCGCGGCATGTGAGAAGAATGTTGTAACTTTGGGCCAATGGGATCCAGCATCCGGAGCGACGATCACTTGAAGCTAGGTGCTTGGAAAACGCTCCGATTGGTTCGCGAAGCTAGGAATAAGGACTACGGCAAGCTGACCCAAAAATTTCTGGCCCTGGCTTTCCTTGACATAGGTGCAAACAGAGTGACGGACCGGGCAGTGCAAGGCATCGATCTTGAAGTTGTGTTAGCTGATCGGAACCTTGCGTTCGAGGTGAAAACTACGGCCGGCAGCGGAGTATACGTTTCGTCCAAGGACCTTGACGGACTCCAAGCAAGGCGCGAAGAAGGTTTTGGCACGATGTTGGCTGTCCTGGGTGGCCAGCTCACCGATGAGTGGCTTTTTCTACCGGTCCCGGGCACTGATTTGCGCGCTGATATGCGCTTCGAAATAAACCGCATGTCGCCATTCGCTGACAAAGCACTTAGCCAGCTTATTCAAGTTTCGTTCGAGAAAATGGTTGTTGATTATGGCGAGGAGGCCATAAAAGGAAGCCAGCCGGCCCTCAATCGAATCCTAGAGGCCTATGCCAACTACGCGATCGCCTAATAAGATGAGGGTGCACAGCCGTTGTAGCTAAACTATGTCAGTTAAACATATTCAAGAAACGAAGCAGTGTAGCTATTGTAGGCAGCGAAAGTCGTTGACGAATTTCCACCACTATGGGAAGCGAAAACAAATAGTCGGGAGGTATTGTGAAACGTGCTACGAAACCCAACTAGGCAAACATGAGCCTCGCCGAAGGAAGAACCGGGCGTTGCATCGGGCTCGCAAGAAAAAAGCTCTGCCTGTCTGGGCTGCCGCGACGAGTCGAACCCGGCATGGCGTTGAGGGGGGTTTCGTCGCACCTTCGTCGCAAAAAGTGGTCGGGGTGAAAGGATTTGAACCTTCGACCCCTGCCTCCCGAAGACAGTGCTCTACCAAGCTGAGCTACACCCCGACCGAGGGTAATCCGCGGGGCTGGTTGCCCGCGAAGCAGCGCAGTTTACGGATTAGCCCGGTCCGGTGCAATCAGGCCCGGCGGGAAACGGCGAAATCCGCCAGTTCCGCCAGGGCGGTACGGAAGGGTGAGTCCGGCAGCGCCTCGAGGGCATGTTTGGCTGTTCCAGCTTCCCGGCGGGCGACGCGCTCACAATAGTCCAGGGCGCCGGTGTTCTCGATGGCGGCGAGCACCTGTTCCATTTGTTCCACGCTGCCGTGTTCGATGGCGTGGCGCAGGACCTGGCGCTGGGCATCATCGCCGTGCTGTATGGCGTAGATCACCGGCAAGGTGGGTTTGCCGTCGGCCAGGTCGTCACCGGTGTTCTTGCCCATGTCTTCGGCGGAGCTGGCGTAGTCCAGCAGGTCATCGGCGATCTGGAAAGCGTTGCCCAGGTGCAGTCCGTAGGCGGCCAGGGCGGTTTCTTCCGACTCGGGACGGCCCGATATCACCGCGGCGAGCCGGGTGCCGGCTTCGAAGAGCCTGGCGGTTTTGCAGCGGATGACCTTCATGTAGTGGTCTTCATCGGTATCGGGATCGTTGACGCTGAGCAGTTGCAACACCTCGCCTTCGGCAATGACGTTGGTGGTTTCGGCCATGATGTCCATGACCCGCATGTGGTCCACCTCCACCATCATCTGGAAAGAGCGCGAATAGAGGAAATCTCCTACGAGCACGCTGGCTTCGTTCCCCCACACCGCGTTGGCGGTTTTGTTACCGCGACGGAGGTCGGAAGCATCGACTACGTCATCGTGGAGCAGGGTGGCGGTGTGGATGAACTCGATGATCGCCGCCAGGTTGCGATGGTCCGTGCCCTTGTAACCACAGGCCCGGGCCGCCAGCAGCACCAGCAACGGGCGCAGGCGTTTGCCACCGCTGCCCACGATGTAGTGGCCGATCTGATTGATCAGGACCACTTCCGAGGCGAGTTGCTCGGTGATCAGGCGGTTGACGGCCTCCATGTCGTCGCCCACCAGCAACCGGATCCGTTCAAGATCCGGCGTGGCATCGGAGGCCAGCGGTAGCGTGGACTCGGGGCTGGACATGTCCTCGTTCTCGTACTGGGGCGTAGGATTATACCGACCCGGGGGAACCGGTCGGACTTGCAGGGTATGGTAAATTGACCGGCTTGGACCAGCCCGGTCACGGGAAAGCGAGCAGCAAGGAGATACAGGGATGGCACGCGGTGTTAATAAGGTGATTCTGGTGGGTAATCTCGGCGCGGACCCGGAAGTCCGCTATACCCAGTCCGGTGCTGCGGTGACGACAATCAGCATAGCCACCACGGATAGCTGGAAGGACAAGCAGTCGGGGGAGCGCCAGGAGCGCACGGAATGGCACCGGGTGGTGTTTTTCAGCCGCCTGGCGGAGATCGCCGGTGAGTACCTGAAGAAAGGCTCGCAGGTCTATGTCGAGGGTCGTATCCAGACCCGAAAATGGCAGGACAAGGACGGCAACGATCGCTACACGACTGAGGTGGTCGCCAACGAAATGCAGATGCTCGGCTCTCGCGCCGATGGTGGCGGTGGTGGTGCACCGGCGGAGAGCCCGCCGGTCAAAGCGCCCGCACCGGCTCCCGCGCCGGCATCGGATGATTTTGACGACGACATACCGTTCTGAAGCAGTTGAATCGGATGATCTACGCGGGCGCGGTTGACGCGCCCGCGCTACGTTCATGAAGACCTATCTGGTAACGGGTGGCGCCGGTTTTATCGGCGGTAATTTCGTGCTCAAGCTGTTGCGCGAGACCGACGCGCGGGTGATCAATCTGGACGCGCTCACCTATGCGGGGAATCTCGATACCCTGTCGTCGGTACGTGATGAGCCCCGGCATGTTTTTGTGAAAGGTGATATCGACGACCGTACGCTGGTGGCGCGGCTTTTCCACGAACATGACCCGGATACGGTGATCAACTTCGCCGCTGAGACGCACGTGGATCGTTCCATCGCAGGTCCCACCTTGTTTGCACGCACCAACATCATGGGGACATTGACCCTGTTGCAGGAGGCGCGGGGTCACTGGAAGGAATTGCCCGATCAGAAAAAGAAGACATTCCGGTTCCTTCATGTTTCGACAGATGAAGTCTATGGATCCCTGGGGGAAACCGGGGCCTTCACAGAGACGACGGCCTACGCGCCGAACTCGCCGTACGCCGCCTCCAAGGCAGGCGCGGATCACCTGGTGCGCGCGTTTTTTCATACTTATGGTTTGCCGGTGCTAACGACAAACTGCTCCAATAACTACGGGCCATACCAGTTCCCGGAGAAGCTGATGCCGCTGATGCTCGCCAAGGGACTCGCGGGTGAACCCATGCCGGTGTACGGTGATGGCATGAACGTGCGCGACTGGCTTTATGTGGAAGACCATTGTGATGCGGTGTTGACGGTGGCGGAAAAGGGCACGCCCGGTGAGGTCTATAACATCGGTGGCAACTGCGAGAAAACCAACATCGAGGTGGTGAAAACCCTGTGTTCGATCCTCGATGAGCAGCAGCCCGATGGCGCGCCCCACGAAAAACTGATCGCCTTTGTGAAAGACCGGCCCGGGCATGACCGCCGTTATGCCATCGATGCAAGCAAGATCAAGCGCGACCTGGGATGGGAACCCAAAGAGACGTTCGAAACGGGAATCCGCAAGACCGCCCGGTGGTATCTGGATAACCAGGATTGGGTACAGCGGGTTCTTGATGGCTCCTACCGGCTTGAGAGATTGGGGGCCCTTGATGTTTAAGGAATCGGCTAGGGAATCGCGGCTGGAAAGCCGCTCCTACAAAAGCCGCCGTTACAAGAGCCGCCGTTACAAAAGCCGCTCCTGCAAAGAAATTCCCGCAAGGGTCATGCGATGAGCAGGAAGGGAATCATTCTGGCGGGCGGAGCCGGCACGCGGCTTTATCCCATCACGCGCGTGGTGAGCAAACAGTTGCTGCCCGTGTATGACAAACCCATGGTTTATTACCCGCTGTCCACCCTGATGGTGACGGGTATCCGCGACGCGCTGGTCATCACCACGTCGCATGATCAACGCCTGTATCAGGAGCTGTTGCAGGATGGGTCCCAGTGGGGACTGAAGCTCAGTTATGCGGTGCAACCGGAACCGGGCGGGCTGGCGCAGGCATACATCATTGGTCGCGATTTCGTGGATGGCCAGCTTTCCTGTCTGGTTCTGGGCGACAACATCTTTTATGGCCAGGGATTACCCCAGTTGTTGCGGGCGGCCAATGCGCGGACAAAAGGGGCCACCGTGTTCGGGTACTGGGTCAAAGACCCGGAACGCTATGGCGTCGCAGAATTTGACAGGGACGGCCGGGTGATCAGTCTTGAAGAGAAACCGGCAAAACCGAAATCCAACTACGCTGTGACCGGACTCTATTTTTATGACGAACGCGCCTGTGATTACGCGGCGGACCTGAAACCTTCGTCCCGGGGCGAACTGGAGATCACGGATCTCAACAAATGTTATCTCGAGTCCCGCGAACTGATGGTGGAACGATTAGGGCGGGGGATAGCGTGGCTGGATACGGGCACCCACGAATCGCTCATGCAGGCGGGCAGTTTTATCGAAACCATCGAACAACGTCAGGGACTGCGGGTGGATTGTCCGGAAGAGATCGCCTGGCGCAATGACTGGATCGATGACGAACAGCTCCTGAAGCTGGCCGAGCCTCTGAAGAAGAACGGTTATGGGGAATACCTGATCAACCTGGTAAAGCAGGGCAAGAGCGATGTTGCTGACTAGCACCGATCTGCCCGACGTCCTGCTCATCATGCCCCAGGTGTTCGGGGATAACCGCGGTTATTTCATGGAGACCTGGAACCAGATCCGTTATGCGGCCGCGGGGCTGGACGTGGACTTCGTTCAGTCGAACGTCTCGAAATCGGAGATGGGCAGCCTGCGAGGTCTGCATTTCCAGTTTCCCAATCCCCAGGGAAAGCTGGTGTATGTGCTTCAGGGCGAAGTGTATGACGTGGCCGTGGACGTTCGCGTGGGTTCACCGCACTTCGGCAAGTGGGTGGGTCTGATCTTGTCCGAAAAGAACCGCCACCAGTTGTATATTCCACCCGGGTTCGCTCACGGCTTCTGCGTCACCAGCGGCAGTGCGCTGTTTGCCTATCATTGCACCACACCCTATGACCCTGACGCCGACGGCGTGATCGCATGGGACGATCCGGAGCTCGGTATCGACTGGCCGGTGGAAGAGCCCGTGTTGTCTGACAAGGATGCGACGGCGCCGAAGCTCAAGGATCTGCTGGACCGGTTGCCTTCCTATGAGGGCTGATTGGTGAAGATTCTTCTCATCGGCGCGAACGGCCAGGTGGGAAACGACCTGCGCGAGCTGCTGCCTGCGCTGGGCGAGGTCGTGTCCGCCGCCGTTGAAGGAAACCAGGATCTGGTGATCGATCTGAAATCCCGGGATTCCATCGTGAATGCGGTGCGTGATGTGAAACCCGATCTGGTGGTCAACGCGGCGGCTTATACGGCCGTGGATAAAGCCGAAGACGAACCCGATCTGGCCCGACAGATCAACGCCGAAGCCGTGTGGGTGCTGGCCAACGCCTGCAAGATCGGCGGTGCGGCGCTGGTGCACTATTCAACGGACTACGTGTTCGATGGAAAGGCCAACACTCCCTACCGCGAAAATGCTTCCACGAATCCGGCCAATGTTTACGGAGAGACCAAGCTGGCCGGCGAGGCCGCCATTCGCGACAGCGGTGTGCCCCATTTGACCCTGCGGACGAGCTGGGTGTATTCCACCCACGGGCATAATTTCCTGCTGACCATGTTGCGGCTGGCCCAGGAAAAAGACGAACTGGATATTGTGGACGATCAACACGGCACGCCCACCTGGGCGAATACGATTGCCCGGGCGACGGTGCACGCCCTGTCGACGTTTGCGGAAGGGGACTCGCCAGTTCAGGCCCTGGAGAAAACCGGTGGTACCTACAATGTGACCGCGGAAGGCTATACCACCTGGTTCGGCTTCGCGACCTTTCTGCTCGGATACGCCACGCAATTGCGGCTGGTGCAGCACCTGCCTGAGCTCAGCCCCGTGACCAGCGAGGATTTCCCCACCAAGGCCAGCCGGCCCGCGTGGTCGGTCCTGGACAACACCCGGTTTTGCGAGCAATTTGGCTGGACGCCACCGGCCTGGCAGACCGCCGTTCGACATTGCCTGGACCAGCTCGTTGAACGGCTGGCCTGAACGATATTCTGGAAGACTGCTGGTAAAATAAGCACATGCTGATTCCCCTGATACTCGCCGGCGGAAGCGGGACCCGGTTGTGGCCGGTGTCGCGCAGCGCCTATCCAAAACCCTTCATGCGCCTGGGCGGTGATGAGAGCCTGGCGCAGAAGACGCTGCGCCGTGCCGTGGCCGTGAGCGAGGGCGAGGTGTTGTCGGTGACCTCGAGGGATCTCTTCTTTATCACCCGAGACGAGTACGACGGCGTTCCGGATGCCGAGGGCAGAACTCTGTCCTTTTTGCTGGAACCGGTGGGCCGAAACACCGCGCCTGCCATTGCCATGGCGGCACTGTATATAAAGGAGCGGCATGGCAGCGATGCGGTGATGCTGGTGTTGCCGGCCGACCACCTGATCGATGACCTGGCAGGGTTTTCCGCCGCGGTGTGTGTGGCCCACGCACTGGCCCGGGAAGGTTATCTGGCGACTTTCGGGGTGCGTCCGAGCCGGCCTGAAACCGGTTATGGCTACATCCAGCGCGGGGATGCGTTTCTCGACGGGCAGGGTGCGGCGGTCAAACGCTTCGTGGAGAAGCCCGACCTGAAGACAGCGCAGGAGTATCTGGAATCCGGCGAATACCTGTGGAACTCGGGCATGTTCTGTTTCACGGCGGGTGCTTTTCTTGAGGCGCTGGCCGAGCACCAGCCAGACATGCTCGCCACGGCCGAGAGTTGCTGGCAGGCATCCGACCGTGACAGTGACCCGGTGGAACTGCCGCGGGAACAGTTCGAGGCCTTCAATAATATCTCCGTGGACTACGCGGTCATGGAACACGCGGACAACGCCGCGGTAGTAGAGGCGGACTTCGACTGGAATGACATCGGTTCCTGGAACGCGGTGAGCGAACTGGTCAAGTCAGACGAGGACGGTAACCGCACCACTGGCCGCGCGGTGCTGGTGGACAGCCGGAACTGTTATGTGCAGGCAGGCACCCGGGTGGTGGCCGTCGTGGGGCTGGATGATCTGGTCGTGGTGGATACCGGGGACGCGGTTCTGGTGGCCCACCGGGAACGGGCCCAGGATGTGCGTCAGGTGGTGGATCGCCTGACAGCCGATAACGAAGGCGTGGCCACTTTTCACCAGACCGTGCGCCGGCCCTGGGGCAGTTTTACGGTGCTCGAGGAATCCCGACGGCACAAGGTCAAACGCCTGCTCGTGAAACCCGGTCAGGTGCTTTCCCTGCAGTTACATCATAAGCGCAGTGAACACTGGACCGTGGTTTCCGGTATCGCAAAGATTCTGATCGGTGACGAGGAGTTGCTTCTTGAAGCGAACCAATCAGCCTACGTTCCCGTGAACACCAAACATCGCCTGGAAAATCCCGGCGAGGAAAACCTGGAGATCATCGAGGTCCAGTGCGGTGAGTACCTGGGCGAGGATGACATCGTTCGTTTCGAAGACGTCTATGGCCGCACGGAAAAAAACGCTTGAAAAACAGGACAGGTTCGTTTTTTGCAACGAAAATCGTTTCTGTCAGCCAATAACTGTTAAAAAAACGAACCTATCCCATTAAACACAAGATGAGCGGAAAGCTTTACATAAAGACCCACGGGTGCCAGATGAACGAGTACGACTCGGACAAGATGGCCGATGTGCTCATGGATGCCCACCAGATGCAGATGACCCAATCCGAGTCGGATGCGGACGTCATACTCATTAATACCTGTTCGGTGCGCGAGAAGGCGCAGGAAAAGGTGTTCTCACAGTTGGGGCGCTGGCGTCCGCTCAAGGAAAACAATCCTGATCTGATCATCGGTGTGGGTGGCTGTGTCGCCAGTCAGGAAGGCGAGGCGATTCTGGACCGGGCGCCGTATGTGGATATTGTCTTTGGTCCCCAGACCTTTCATCGGATTCCCGCGATGATCGACGAGGTGCGGCGTACCGGACGGCCCGTCGTGGATATCAGTTTTCCCAGCATCGAAAAATTCGATGAATTGCCGCCGCCGCGCGTCGAAGGCCCGACCGCTTTCGTCTCCATCATGGAAGGTTGCAGCAAGTACTGCACTTTTTGTGTGGTTCCCTACACCCGCGGCGAAGAGGTGAGTCGCCCCTTCGACGACGTCATTGCCGACGCGGTGGATCTGGCCGAACGGGACGTGCGTGAGATCACATTCCTCGGGCAGAACGTCAATGCTTACCGTGGTGAGATGCATGACGGGGAAACCGCGGATCTGGCTCTGCTGGTGCATTACGTGGCGGCCATCGACGGGATCGGCCGGATCCGCTATACCACCTCGCACCCCATGGAGTTCTCCGATCGGTTGATCCAGGCTTATGGGGAGGTTCCAGAACTGGCCAATCACCTGCATCTGCCGGTGCAGAGCGGGTCAGACCGCGTCCTTGCGATGATGAAACGCAATCACACGGTGCTTGAGTACAAATCGCGGATCCGCAAATTGCGCCAGCTGCGTCCTGACATCAGCCTGTCTTCGGATTTCATCGTTGGCTTCCCCGGGGAAACTGATGAAGATTTCGCCGCCACGATGAACCTGATCGAGGAAATCGGATTCGACCAATCCTTCAGTTTCGTCTACAGCGCCCGGCCGGGAACACCCGCGGCGGGTTTCGCCGATGAGATTCCGATGGACGTGAAAAAGGCGCGGTTGAAGGTGCTGCAGACCCGGATCAACGAAATGGCGGCCGCGATCAGCGCGGATATGGTCGGCAGCGTTGAATCGGTTCTGGTAGAGGGCCCATCAAAACGGGGCGCCACGCGAATGAGCGGGCAAATGACTGGCCCAATGATCGGGCAAATGTGCGGGCGCACCGAGAACAACCGGGTCGTGAATTTCGACGGCAATACGCGCATGACCGGTCGTTTCATCGATATCCGCATTACCGAAGCGCTGGCCAATTCCCTGCGCGGCGAGGTCGTCATGCTCCACGAAACCCAGGACAGCAGGAAAATCGAAAGCAGGGACAGTAAGCTCATTCCTGCTGCTGCAGTTCCGGCATCGCCCGGTCCGCCGGGGAAATGAGGGAACTGTCCCCATTTTTGACTGTTCCCGCTTTATGACCGAACAAGACGTCAGCACCTGCAAGTTTTCTCTGGAACCGGAAGACAACGATCGGTTGGCCAATCTGTGTGGGCAGTTCGACGAACATCTGCGCCAAGTGGAAACGCGTCTGGGCGTCGAAATCAACAACCGTGGCAACCGTTTTGTGGTCATCGGTCAGCCGGATCCGGCGCGGGCAGCCGGGCGCGTACTGAAGAGCCTCTACGATGTCACTTCAATGGAAACACTCACCCCGGCTGGCGTGAATCTGGCTCTGCAGGATGCGGAAGTGGAGCGGCTCAAGACGGCTGAAGACGAGGACGAAAAACAGGAAATTATCCGGACCCGGCGTGTGCAGGTCCGCCCCCGCGGACCCAATCAGCGCCGCTATATTCACAATATCCGCAACGATGACGTGAATTTCGGAATTGGGCCGGCTGGTACCGGCAAAACTTACCTGGCGGTGGCCTGCGCGGTTGAGGCGCTGCAGAAGGAGCAGGCCCAGAGGCTGGTGTTGGTGCGTCCCGCGGTGGAAGCGGGCGAGCGTCTCGGGTTCCTTCCCGGTGACATGGCGCAGAAGGTGGATCCCTATCTGAGGCCGCTGTATGACGCGTTGTACGAGATGCTGGGTTTTGAAAAAGTCGGCAAACTGATCGAACGCAATATCATCGAAGTTGCGCCGTTGGCTTTCATGCGTGGCCGCAGCCTGAATGACGCTTTCATCATTCTCGATGAAGCGCAGAACACGACCGTGGACCAGATGAAGATGTTCTTGACCCGAATAGGTTTTGGATCGAAGGCGGTGATCACCGGTGATGTCACCCAGGTGGATTTGCCAAAGCACCAGCCGTCCGGTTTGCGGCATGTGGTGGAAGTGTTGCGGGATGTACCCGGCATCAGTTTTGCGTTTTTTACCTCCAGGGACGTGGTCCGGCACCCGCTGGTACAACGGATTATTGAGGCTTACGAAAACAAGGATGGTGGAGAAGAGCAGTGAAGGCCGAGGTGGATGTCCAGCTGGCGACGGACGCCGCGCACGTTCCACCGTCCGACCGGATACGTGACTGGGCGATCGCTGCCCTCGAACAGCGAAATGAGGCCGAGTTGACGGTGCGCATCGTTGACGAGATCGAAGGGCGATCCCTCAACGAGCGCTATCGGGACCAGGACTGCGCGACCAACGTGCTCGCGTTTCCCTGTGACCTCCCCGAAGGCATGCCGGCCGGCCAGTTGGGCGACCTGCTGGGGGATGTGGTCATCTGCGCTCCCGTGGTCGCGCGCGAGGCGCGTGATCAGGGCAAGGCGGCCGATGCCCACTGGGCACATCTTGTGGTACATGGCGTCCTGCATCTGATAGGTTACGATCATCAGGAGCCGGATCAGGCGGCCCGCATGGAAGCCCGCGAGCGGGTGGTGCTGGCGGGGCTGGGCTTTCCGGATCCATACGAAAATGATGGCGAAACATGACGGCGAAACATGACGACGGACGAAAGACTGACCAGATAAGGAGGTGATATTCACCGCAATGGACGAAGACGACTACCCTGGCAAACCCAGGAGCAACCGCAAACAATCCACTTCTCATTCCCGCTCCTGGCTGGAGCGCCTGACGCACATTTTCACGGGCGAACCGCTCGACCGGGCACAGTTCCTGGAAGTCGCCCGTGTGGCACAGCAACGCAATGTGATCGACGGCGAAGCCCTGTCGATGATCGAAGGCGCGTTGCAGGTCGCCGATATGCAGGTACGTGATGTCATGGTGCCGCGGGCACAGATGACTTGTGTTCCCCGTGACGCGGCCCCCGAGGAAATCCTCCCCATCATCGTTGAGTCGGGCCATTCACGTTTCCCCGTCATCGGTGATGACAAGGACGAGATCGAGGGACTCCTGCTTGCCAAGGATTTGCTGCGCTATTACCAGTCCGATGGGAAAGAAGAATTCGACATCCGTGAGCTGCTGCGGCCCGCGACTTTTATTCCCGAGAGCAAGCGTTTGAACGTATTGCTGCGTGATTTCCGGGCCAGCCGCAACCACATCGCCATGGTGGCCGACGAGTACGGTGGCGTTGCCGGCCTGGTGACCATCGAGGACGTGCTCGAACAGATCGTCGGTGAGATCGATGACGAGTTCGACCCCGAAGAAGAAGGTTTCCTCTACAAACACACCGAGCAGCGTTATACCGTCAAGGCTCTCATGCCCATCGAGGACTTCAATGAACATTTCGGGACCGATTTCGATGACCAGGACTTCGACACGATCGGGGGGCTGGTGCTTCGGGAGTTCGGTCACGTGCCTGAACGTGGAGAGTCGGTGAATTTGGGCCGATTCCAGTTCACAGTGCTGCGGGCCGACAAGCGCCGTGTGCAGTTGATGGAAATGCGCCTGGGTCCTGAATCTGGCCCCGGATCGCACCCGGGATCACCAAAGGACAACTGAGCTGAACGCACCCGGCCGAACCGGTTTCATCCGTGGCGGCGACCTGGGCGTGCTGATCGCGGGCGCGCTCATGCCACTGGGTTACGCACCCTTTGGCCTTTTCCCGCTTGTTCCATTGCTGTTGGCGGTGTTGTTTCACCAGGTGAGTGACTGTGGTCCCCGCCGCGCATTCTGGCGTGCGTGGCTGTTCGGTTTCGCGATGTTCGGTGTCGGCGTGTCGTGGGTCTATAACAGCATCCACGAGTTCGGCCACGCCTGGGCGCCGGCCGCGGTGGCGCTGACGGCGTTGTTCGCCGCGATTCTTGCCGGCTTCCTTGCCACGGGAGTCTGGCTCGCGGTTGTTGCCGCCAGGGGCGATCGCCGGGTTTTATGGCTCGGGACGCTGCCGGCCGCCTGGGCGCTGCTGGAGTGGATAAGAGGCTGGTTTCTCACAGGCTTTCCCTGGCTGTCTGTCGGTTACAGCCAGATCGACGGGCCCCTCGCGGGATACGCCGAGTATGTCGGGGTGTACGGCGTGAGTTGGGCAACGGCGCTCGTGGCAGGTTTGGCACTGGTAGCCTGGTACGGCAAAGGCTGGAGGCGCTGGCCGGCGCTGTTGTTCATCGTGGTGGTGGTGGCGGGCGGCCCGCTGGTCGAGCGCGTGGAGTGGACGCAACGCGCCGGCAACGATTTGCGCGTGGCCGTGATCCAGGGCAATTTCTCACAGGACATCAAGTGGTTGCCCGAATACCGGGACATCCAGTTGCAGACCTACGCGAAGCTGACGCGGGACAACTGGGACGCGGATTTGGTGCTTTGGCCGGAGACCGCGATTCCCGTGCTGCTGGACGAAGTTCAGGAATCCTATCTGGAAGTGCTGGCCGGTGAAGCGCGGCGAAGCGAGACCACCCTGGCGCTGGGAATCTCCATGCGCGACCCTTCGCCTTTGCGCTTTTACAACGGTTTCGTCGCCACCGGCATCGGCGAAGGGCTGTACCACAAGGTGCACCTGGTGCCGCTGGGGGAGTTCTGGCCGTTCAAGTCAGTCATCAGCGCGCTGGTGCCGGGGCTGGATTTGCCCCGCTATGACCTCAGTCCGGGTGGGCCGGATCAGCCTCTGTTGACGGTCGCCGGCGTGCCCGTGGCTGTGTCGATCTGTTATGAGGACGCTTTCGGCGCGGATATCGCCAGGCAGATGCCCGAGGCCCAGTTGCTGCTCAACGTGTCCAACGATGCCTGGTTCGGACGTTTCGCGCCCCACCAGCATATGGAAATTGCCCGCATGCGGGCCCGGGAGACCGAGCGTTACCTGGTCCGGGCCACCAATACGGGTGTGTCGGCGATCGTTGACCCCCGGGGCGAGTTGCTCAAGACCAGCCCCCAGTTCGAGCAGTACGTGATGACCGGTTATGTGCATCCCCGCAGCGGCGCTACGCCCTACGTGCTCTGGCGTGACTGGCCGGTGGCCGTCGGCGCCATGCTGGTACTCGTCCTGGGCGCCTGGTTACGAGGCCGGGGAGCGGCGTGATATTCGTGCCTGCTCCGGGGTGCCTGGCGTCAACCTG
>SMWH01000119.1 GCA_004357005.1 Gammaproteobacteria bacterium | reverse complement strand
GGAACCCCGACGGATACGCCGCACGCCCATGGCTCCACTGGTTTTGTCAATGACATCCGCCAGGGTCTTGCCATCACCGTAACTCTCCTCCGGAATGCTGATCTGGGCAACATAGATGCGCGGTGAGGTATCCGTCATGGGAGCCTGGCGCTCGGGGAGCATGCGTGGGGCTACCAGCCACAGATAGATCACCGCGAAGAACCCGGCGATCAGCGCCGGTGGCGCAAAATCGAACATCCCCAGCCTTGTCGCCCCCATGCTGGCCGCCACCGACACCACCAGAAGATTGGTGGAGGTACCGATGGTGGTGCTCATGCCCCCGACGATCGTTGCGAATCCCATCGGCATCAGGGTCGTACTGGCGGGTGTGTTTGTTTTCAGTGAGACATTGATGAGGATCGGCAGCAACAGCACAACGATCGGCGTGTTGTTGACGAATGCGCTCAACGCACCTGCCGTCAGCAGCGTCAGCAGTAACGACATGGTCGGCTTCACGCGCCAGATACGCGCCAGCCAGTGCCCCACAGGTTCCAGCGCGCCGGTTCGCACCAGCGCCTGACCCGCGATCATCAGACCGCATACCGCGACGAGCCCCTCGTGCCCGAAGCCCGTAAAGAAATCACTGCCCCGCAGGTATTCCCCGTCCTTTTCCTCAAAGGGGTAAACCTCGAAGAGGACGGTGATCAGGACCAGCACCAACAGGCTGGACGATTGCAGAGGAATCCGTTCCCGCGAAAACAAGAACAACGCAAACACCGTCAGTAACATGACGATCGCAGCATGCGTGTTGGGAATATCGGGAAAGCTCATAGCGGTCGGGTGCGCCGCAACGGGCGCAGGGAAATCAGGTTACGGACAGCAGGTATTCCTGCATGCCGTTTTGCAGCAGATAGGAACGATTGACTTCAAATCGCGGCAACATGCGGAAAAGATCCGGTTGGCTGTATGTCCGTGCCGCCACCGGCCGGTCGTCTTCGATAACCCGCCGGACCTTGCTGGGTCCAAGAATGTGGTAAACCGTGGGTGACCGGTTAATCGTGCCACGCGAGGACTGTACCGTCATCAGGGAGGTGCCGAACTGGAGATGCGGTTCCAGATAGCTGCCCAGGCGTTCCACCGCGTCCGGCTCCAGATAGTTGAGCAACTCCCAGCACAGTACAGCGTCGAGCTTCTCCTTCTTTGGGAGTTCTGGAAGCAACACTTCGAACTGCTTGGCATCGAGCGGCAGGTCGCCCCTGCGTACGGCAGGAAGCCGGCGCGCCGCATCGGGTACGTACAAGCGGCAGTTATAGCTGCTGAAAAACTCGATACTGGAACGCGTCGCCACGCCAAAATCGAGAATGACCAGTTTCTTGTCGGGATCAAGATCGACGATCAACGACCCGAACGCCCTGGACAGACCATACTCGGCCGGGGACGTCTCGCGTGCTGCAGCCCTCAAGCTGATCCGGTCCCGGGAATGGCCTGTTGTTTCTCGTCGTCTTTCACTGGAGCGTCGCTTTCGTCGTCCGGCAACGGCTGGAGTTTCGGTTGCGGGTGGGATTTCGGCTCCATATCGATACTGCCCTTGAACAACGCGCCGTCCTCGAGTCCAACCCGGGGGGCCGAGATATTGCCGCTCACATCACCGCTGGATTTCACGACGATCTGCTCGATACCGCGCAGATCCCCCTCCACCGTACCTTCAATGATGATGTTACGGGCCTCGATCGTGGCATTGACCCGTCCGTCGCGGCCAACCACGACTTCGTTATCAGGCAAGGTAACGGTGCCATCCAATTGCCCCTGAATAAGGAGGTCTTGATTGCCCGTTACGTCGCCCTTGATGATGATGCCCCGCCCAACCATCGAGGGTTCTTCCACCCCTGCGGCGCGTTTTGGCGCCGGGCTCGTCGAAGCATCTACGCCAATTTTCTCGTCTTCGCTCTTTTTCCACATGGCTCATCCCGCCTGATTCTTTGATGGGGCCACCGAGTGTACCCGACCACAGCCGCGTCGGGCCAGTAGCCATGCCCATATCTGGCTTGCCGTGCCGATTGCAGGTGTGTTGCAATCCCCCTTTGCCCCCCATCGTCCCCGGAGCATCCATGGACAAGGTCTGGCTCAAGAGTTATCCACCCGGCATTCCCGCTGAAATCGACCTGAGCGAATACCGATCGGTCGCCCAGTTGTTCGAATCCTGCGTGGAGGAATACGGGGACCGTCCCGCCTACGAAAACATGGGGACCACCCTGAGCTACCGGGATGTTGACCGGCTCAGCGCCGCCTTCGCCGCTTACCTGCAACAGGCGCTGGGTCTTCGCCAGGGCGACCGCGTCGCCCTCATGATGCCCAACCTGCTCCAGTATCCGGTCGCCCTGTTCGGCTCGCTGCGCGCCGGCATGGCCGTAGTCAACACGAACCCGCTCTATACGCCGCGCGAGCTGCGACACCAGCTTTCTGATTCCGGTGCGCGGGTTATCGTCATCCTGGAGAACTTCGCCCATGTGCTGGAAGAGGTCATCTTCGACACACCGGTGGAACACGCCATCGTCACGAGCACCGGGGATATGCATCGTTTTCCCCGATCCGCACTGATCAACTTTGCCGTCCGCCATGTGAAGAAGATGGTTCCCCGCTGGGACCTGGAGGAATCCATCGCTTTCTCTGATGTGCTCAAGATCGGAAAAAACCTCGATCTTGTTCCCGTTGAACTGACCCATGATGATCTCGCTTTCCTGCAATACACGGGGGGGACCACAGGGGTTTCCAAGGGCGCCATGCTGACCCACGGCAACATGGTGGCGAACATGCTCCAGAGCACCGCATGGATACGGGCGTTCACAGACGAAACCACCCGCGAGGTCATTATCACCGCCCTGCCCCTGTACCATATCTTTTCTCTCACCGCGAACGGCCTGACCTACATGAACCTGGGCGGTCTAAACCGTTTGATCACCAATCCCCGCGACATGCCCGGTTTTGTGAAGGAGCTGAAAAAACATCCCTTTACCGCCATTACCGGCGTCAACACCCTGTTCAACGCCCTGCTCAATACGCCCGGTTTCGACCAGGTGGATTTCTCCCAACTCCGGGTCACCCTGGGCGGCGGCATGGCCGTACAGCGCCGGGTGGCCGAGCGCTGGAAGGAGGTGACCGGTTGCACCCTCATCGAAGCCTACGGTCTTACGGAAACGGCCCCGGCGGCCTGTATCAACCCGCTTGACCTCCCCGAATACAACGGCAGCATCGGGTTGCCTATTCCTTCCACCGAATGTTGCATCAAGAACGATGCCGGCAAGATGCTGGAGATCGGCGAAGTGGGGGAACTGTGCATCCGCGGGCCCCAGGTCATGAAGGGTTACTTCAATCGCCCCCAGGAAACCGACCGCACCATTGACGCGGACGGCTGGCTGCACACCGGCGACATCGCGAAGATGGATGCACAAGGCTACTTCTATATCGTTGATCGCAAGAAGGACATGATCCTGGTATCCGGGTTCAACGTGTATCCCAATGAAATCGAAGAGGTGGTGGCCGCCCACCCGGGTGTTGAAGAGGTTGGGGCCGTCGGTGAACCGGATGAGCGCTCCGGTGAAGTGGTCAAGATCGTGGTTGTCCGGAAAGACCCGTCACTGACGGAAGAGCAACTGATCGCTTATTCTCGTGAGCACCTGACCGGTTACAAGGTGCCAAAGATCGTGGAGTTCCGGGACGAACTGCCAAAAACCAACGTCGGAAAAATACTGCGCCGGGAGCTGCGCAGCAAACCGCTCAACCAGTCCTGACCGGCACCTTGCCGCGGCCAACGGAGGATTCGCGGCTCTTGTAGGAGCGGCTTTGTAGGAGCGGCCCAAATCGACAACATGGGCCGCGATTCCCTATTGGTTGATGAGCTTGCCGCGTTTCAACGCCTCCCCGCCGAACTTTTCCCGAACCTCATCCACGATCCTGTCGACTTCTCCGGTCCCAGCGCCGGACTGAAACAGTTCCGCCTGATCCTCCCCGGACAGCATCGATGCACCCAGGCCCAGCAATCGCACACGGGTGTCGGGGTGCTCGTCCCACCAACGATCCAGAAGATCGCGCCCCGTACGGTACAAAAGGTCCGTATCACAGGTGGCGTGATCCAGCGAACGGCTGCGGGTGTGGGTGTGAAAATCGGGCTCGCGTATTTTTACGCTCACCGTGCGTGCCCGTAGCCCGGCACGGCGCAAACGCGTGGCCACGTTTTCGGCAAACCCCAGCAGTTCGCGGTGCAAGCGGTCCAGGTCCGCCACATCCACTTCGTAGGTGCATTCCTGGCTCATGGACTTTTCTTCGGCCCCGGGGACCACCGGGCGATCGTCCCGGCCTTCCGCCAGGTCCCGGTACCGGCGTGCATGCCGCCCGAACAGGCTGTCCAGTTGAGATTCCGGGGCCTTCCTGAGCTCCGCGATGATGGTGATCCGTGCCTCGTGGAGCTTTTCCCGGGAACGCGGACCAATCCCCCAGATGTGCGAGACGGGAAGAGGATCCAGAAAGGCCTGCACCTTGTCAGGATCAACCCAGACAAAACCGGCGGGTTTCGCCAGATACGAGGCCAGCTTGGCCAGAAACTTGTTAGGAGCCATTCCGACTGACGCCGTGAGGCTCGTTGATTCACGAATGTCGCCAACGATGCAAGCTGCGATCTCCCGCATGTCCCCGAACAGACGCCGGCTTTCGCTCACGTCCAGAAAGGCCTCGTCCAGGGAAAGCCCCTCCACCAGGGGTGTGTAGCGCCTGAACACGGCGAAGACCTGCCGGGAGATCTGGCGATAGTGGCCCATGCGCGGGCGCACATAAATGCCCTCGGGGCACAACCCGCGGGCCCGGGACATGGGCTGGGCCGAATGCACCCCGTATTTGCGGGCTTCGTAACTGGCTGCGCATACCACACCGCGGCGTCCCAGACCCCCCACGATTACCGGCTTGCCGCGGTATTCGGGCTCATCCCGCTGCTCCACGGACGCATAGAACGCGTCCATATCCACATGCAGGATTGCCCGCTCAGCCATGTCTCCAGTCTACAAAAACGAGACAGCTTCGTTTTTAATTCGGGGACGAATTTTGGGGACAGTTCCCTCATTAATTCGAGGACAGTTTCCCCATTTCCTGATCTGGCTGCTCATCGGACCAAGGTTCTGAACGGAAATGAGGGAACTGTCCCCGAATTAAAAACGAAGCTGTCGCGTTTATTGGGTTTCGGGGCGCATATAGGGGAACAGCAACACGTCCCGGATCGAAGCGGAATCGGTAAATACCATGACCAGCCGGTCGATCCCCACGCCTTCTCCCGCCGTCGGAGGCAGCCCATATTCGAGGGCACGAATGTAGTCCGCGTCGAAGGCCATGGCCTCATGGTCGCCGGTTTCGCGCGCCTTCGCCTGTGCCCGGAACCTTTCTGCCTGATCCTCCGCGTCATTGAGCTCGGAGAAGCCATTTGCCAGCTCGTGGCCTCCGACAAACAGCTCAAAACGATCCGTCACGGTCGGATCGTCATCATTTCGACGAGAAAGCGGCGATACCTCCGTGGGATGTTGAGTGATGAAGGTCGGCTGGATCAACTCGTCCTCCACCGTCTTTTCAAAGATCTCGAACAGCAATTTTCCCGCGCCCCAGCCCTTTTGAACTGCGATCTCCAGGCCTTTCGCCTTTTTGTGCAACGCTTTCTCGTCTCCAAGATCCGCCTCGCTCAGATCCTTGTTCCTCGAAAGTACCGCTTCTTTCAGCGTCATGCGGGCAAAGGGCTTGTCCAGATCGATTTTGTTCCCCTGGTACTCGAATTGGCGCGTTCCCAGCACCTTGTCCGCCAACTGCCGCAGCATATCCTCGCTCAGGGCGATGAAATCCTCGTAGTCCGCGTAAGCCTGGTAGAACTCCAGCATCGTGAATTCCGGATTGTGCTGGGTAGATACGCCTTCGTTGCGGAAATTCCGGTTGATTTCGTAGACGCGCTCGAAGCCACCCACAACCAGACGTTTGAGAAACAACTCCGGAGCTACCCGCAGGTACAAATCCAGATCCAGGGCGTTGTGATGGGTAACGAACGGCCGCGCGACGGCGCCACCGGGAATCAACTGCATCATCGGGGTTTCGACTTCCAGAAAATCCCGTTCATCCATGAAAGCCCGGATCTCCTTGACGATCTCTGAGCGTGTACGGAAGGTCCGCCGCGTGCTCTCGTTCATGATGAGATCCACGTAGCGCTGCCGGTAACGTGTTTCCTGGTCGGCGAGGCCATGGAATTTTTCCGGCAGCGGCCGCAAGGACTTGGTCAATAACTGCAATTCACCGACGCGAACTGACAGCTCACCGGTTTTGGTCCGGAACACGGTGCCGGTGGCCCCAATGATATCGCCCACATCCCAACTCTTGAAAGCCTCGTAGCCGCCATCGGGCAAGGCGTCACGTTGCAAAAACAGCTGAATCTGTCCCGAACCATCCTGGATGTGAGTGAAGGCCGCCTTGCCCATGACCCGTTTCGCCATCATGCGGCCACAGACACCAACCTGGACCGATTCCTTGTCCAGTACATCGTTGTCCACACCGACAAAACGCGCGTGCAGATCCTGGGCCCACTCCGTGCGACGGAAGTTATTCGGGAAAAGAAAGCCTTCGCTCCGCAACTCATCGAGTTTGCGCCGCCGTTGGGCAATCAAACGGTGCTCTTCCTGCCCGCTGTGCGTCTTGCCGTTCCTGACCACAATCAAACGCCTTGTTTGAGGCTGGCTTCCAAAAAGCGATCGATATCGCCGTCCAGTACGCTCTGGGTGTCACCGATCTCGATATTCGTGCGCAAATCCTTGATGCGTGACTGATCCAGCACATAGGAACGG
>SMWH01000118.1 GCA_004357005.1 Gammaproteobacteria bacterium | reverse complement strand
TCCAGCGGGCGTTTCAGTGGCGCACTATCGAATATCAGGGAGCCGCCGGCCTCCTCACGCTGATCCCCCGCCTGGTCGGGAATCAAACCGTAAGGGCACCATTTCCCCCCATGCATGCCGATCCCTTGGGGAGAGCAGATTTCAACCCTTTGCTCCCGGGGTTTGCTGCCCGGTTTTTCCAGTCGATTCGGGCCCAGGGGATAGTGCGTGGCCACAATGCGTGGGCTTGGCCAGGATTCCTCGGCGACCCAACGACCGGGACGCTCCTCATAGTAGGGGCTCGGCGCGATGGGTTCCTGCATCCACACCCGCAACTTGGGCTCGTCCATAATACCGGTCTCCTCCCCCTTCAACCAATGGTCCCACCAGCGCAAGCATTCCTGCAGGAATCCAATGCGTGGACCCGGTTTGGCGAAGTTGGGGTATTTGTGCGCCCAGGGACCGACCAATCCCTTGCAGGGTGATTTGAGATTGGCGATCAGCCTGAATACGGCATTGCTGTAACCGTCGGCCCAGCCGCCAACCGCATAAACCGGGCAGACAACCGCAGTGAAATCTTCGCAGATTGATCCCTGTTTATAGAACTCGTCCCGGCGTTGATGGCGGTGCCACTCTTCAATCCAAAAGCCGGACCCTTCCAGCCGTTCCAACCACATGTCGCGCCATTTGTCACCGACCAGGGCCGGGTCCGGCGGCGTGGCGTTCAGCGCAAACATGGTGGACCCCCAGGCGACCTTGTCCACCGACAGGCATCCGCCCATGGCGTGAATATCGTCGGCATAGCGGTCGTCTGTGGAGCATATGGAGATGACGGCCCTCAACTCCGGTGGGCGGCGGGCGGCGATTTGCAGGCCATTGAACCCGCCCCAGGAAATACCGATCATGCCGATGGCGCCGGTGCACCAGGGCTGGGCGGCGATCCAGGCAAGAATTTCCAGTGCGTCGTCCTGCTCCTGTTTCAGATACTCGCCCAGCAGGACGCCCTCGGAGTCCCCCGATCCTCGGATGTCGACGCGGACAGAGGCGTAGCCATGGCCGGCAAAATAAGGATGATTCCAGGCGTCCCGCTCGCTGCTCCCATCCCGCTTGCGATAGGGCAGATATTCCAGAATCGCCGGCACGGGATTATCCTCGGCGTCCTTCGGCAGCCAGATCATAGCCGACAGATTCACGCCATCGCTTAGGGGGATGATCGCGTGGTGAATAACGCGAGTTTTTCGGGGAAAGCGGGTTCGGACTTTCATGGCTGTTATTCCTTAAACGCCGTCACGGGGAATACGCCTGTGCCATTCCCGAGAAAATATCATCTCGCTGTTTTCGTAGACCTCGATATCGGCGTCGATCGTAAAATCGGTCTCGTCGCTGGTCATGACCTGCCGGGCCTCGATGCGCACATCCAGTTGGCCTTCCCGTAGGTAGGTGTCCGTCGTGCGCAGGTCCATACGTGCGGAATTGGGATCGTCCGGGTGGATAAAGTATCGGTTCTCGTTTTTCGAGCTGAATGTCCAACCGTTCCGGTCGAGGCGCAGCGTGCCGGCATCGATACGATAGGTGAACACCTGCTCACCCGTAACCAGGTCGGTCGTGAAACGGGCAGAAACCGGCTCCGCCTCCTTCACGACACTGCGCGGATGCACGCGGCTTTGTTTCGGCGGCGAAAGAGGTGCGATCGCATCGTCCTCCCTACGCCGTTTTCGTGTTGGCAGAGCAATCGTACTCGCGCCTGTGAACAGGAACAAACTTACCGGGCGGGGCGATGGCCAGACCACCGGCCAAAAAGCGTTGGAAACGGCGACGCGGATACGGCTGCCGGCGGCGAAGGTATGGGCGATATCGTTCAGAGCGACCGTGACTCGATAACGCTTGCCCGGTTCAAGCGGCTCGATTTTTTCGTGGCTGCTCCGATGGGTCAGATTCAACAGGCCGTAAGTGACTTGCAGAGATGCGCCGTCCGGCAGTACCTCATTCAGGCGCACACAGACGAAGCCGTCCGGCCGGTCGGAAGCCAGGTCCAATTCAACCACCGGCGCGCCAAAAATCGCGAAATCCTCGCTCAGAACGTCACCATCGAAGCACAGGGAGAGAGCGTCATCGGCGCGCTGATCCGAGGGGTCTTGCGGTTCGCCTGAACCCATGCTGCCCATAAATGGTGTGCATCGGCCAGTGGTTTGAGGTGACTCGATGAGATAGGCCTGTTCCGATTCCGCGGTTTCGCCCAATCCATTAGCGTTGAGATGCAGGCGGGTTTCGCCAATGCTGGCCGACGGCCATCCGGGTTCACACGCCCAATATCCTGGACGTTCCTCAAAGCAGGAATTCGGCCGCACACTATCTTGCACCCAGAACCGATATTGCGGCTCGTCCATGATTCCGGTGTCGATGCCCTTGAGCCAGTGATCCCACCAGCGCAGGGTGTCATCCATGAATCCTGCCTTGGGGCCTGGCACGGCCTGATGCATGTATTGGTGCCCCCAGGGGCCGATCAACCCCTTGCGCGGCACGTCCAGCCCCGCCAGCAACCGTGGCACCGGGTTGGAGTAGGCATCGGCCCAACCGCCGATGGCGTAGACGGGAACCCGGATTTGCGAAAAATCCTCGCAGACCGAAGCGTGCTTCCAGTATTGGTCGCGACGCTGGTGCTCGACCCAGGGGATCACCCAGGGCGTCAGGGCCTCCAGGCGTTGAGTCCACATGTCGCGCCATGAATCGCCCACCAAAGCCGGGTCCGGCGGGCGGGCCATGGCGGGAAACATGACAAAGGCCCAGGCCGGATTCTCCGTCGCCATGCATCCGCCGATGTAGTGCACGTCATCTGCGTAGCGGTCGTCGGTGAAAAATACGGTGACGATGCATTTCAGCGCCGGCGGCTGGCGCGCGGCAACCTGCAGGCTGTTGAAACCGCCCCAGGACTTGCCCATCATACCGACATTGCCGTCGCACCAGGGCCGATCGGCGATCCAGGAAATCACCTCCAAAGCATCGTCCTGTTCCTGCTTCAAGTACTCGTTCAGCAAGACGCCCTCGGATTCGCCGCTGCCGCGGATGTCCACCCGCACAGCCGCATAACCGTGACCGGCAAAATAGGGATGCATGGCCTCATCCCGGGCCGCCGTGCCGTCCCGCGTGCAGTAGGGAATGTATTCGAGGATGGCCGGAACCGGATTTTCAGTTGCGTCCTCCGGCAGCCAGTACCGAACCGCCAGATGGATTCCATCGGACAGTTGGATGCGCTCAAATTTCACTTCGCGGGTGCGGTGGGGCAAGGTATCGACAATTTCGGCGGTCATATTCTCACCCCAGGAAGTTCGAAGGGTCGGAAGATGCTCTAATTGATCAGCGGATAGTGGCATTGCACGACACGGCCATCGGACAGTTGTCGCTCATCCGGGCGCTCCGTACGGCATCGGCCTTGCACATACTTACAGCGGGGGTGGAATTCGCATCCTGCCGGGCGATTGATAAGGCTCGGGACCTCACCTTCAATGGAAACCAACTCGCGGCGCTTGTCCGGGTCCGGCTGCGGAACGCCGTGGACCAGAGCTTCCGTATAGGGGTGGGCGGGATTGTTGAAAATGGCCTCACCTTCGCCCTGCTCCACGATGCGCCCAAGATACATGATCGCCAAACGGTCGCAGATGTGGCGCACCACGGGCAGGTTGTGGGTAATGATCAAATACGCCAGTCCTTGGCGGCCCTGCAGATCGCGCATGAGGTTCAGAACCTCACCTTGTATCGATACGTCAAGCCCTGCGGTGGGCTCATCGGCGATAATCATGCTGGGCTCCAGCGCCAGCGCGCGCGCGACGCCGACGCGGCGGGCCTGACCGCCCGACAACTCGTGCGGATAGCGGCTCAGGAAATTGTGCGGCAGGTTGACCATATCGCAGAGGCGGCGCGCCTCATCTTCCGTGCTATAGGTGCCCTTGCGGTGCAGGTCGAAGGGCTCGGTTATCAGCGAACGCACGGTCTGACGGGGGCTCAACGATCCCACCGGATCCTGGAACATCATGGCCATGTTCTGGCGCAGATTACGCAAGGCCGCTTCCGGCAGGTCGGTGAGCACCTTGCCGTCGAAAACAACCGACCCCTGGTGGACGCGAACCAAACCGAGAATGGCGCGGCCAAGTGTCGTTTTTCCCGAACCGCTTTCGCCAACCAGGCCTAGAGTCTCTCCGCGCCAAAGACGTAACGATACATCCAGCACAGCATCCACGAAGGGATCAGCTATGCCCTTCAATTTGGCCTTGAGAGCGCCCATGGTCCGAAACCGCACTTGAAGGTGCTCCACCTTGAGCAATGGATCCCCTTCGTACTGAATTTCCACAGTGGCGGTTTCATCATAGCCAGAGGTCTTGGATTGCAACCGCTCGACGCTGGCCGCCTCATCGTTGCTGTCGTGATCCGGGTCCAGTAAATGGCAGCACGCTTCATGGCCGGGATCGATATCGAAAGACGTCGGCCGTTCCTGTTCACAGCGCCGGGTCGCATGTTTACAGCGCGGTGCGTAGATACAACCCGTGGGCCAGACGTGCAGGTCGGGCAGATCGCCCGGAATGGTCGGCAGAAACCGGCTGCGCTCCAGCACCCGCGCCGGGTCGCATTCCAGCAGCGCCTGGGTGTAGGGGTGCTGGGCGTTGTTGAATATCTGGCGCACATCGCCCTGTTCGATGACCTCGCCCGCGTACATCACCACCACCCGGTCGCACAGCTCCGCGATCAGACCCAGATTATGCGAGACAATCATCACCGTGGCCTTGATCTCCTGTTGCAACTCGCGCAGCAGGTGGATGATCTGGGCCTCCATGGTGACATCGAGGGCCGTGGTGAGTTCGTCGCCGATCAACAGCAACGGATTCATGAGCAGCGCCATGGCGATACCCGCGCGCTGGCGCATTCCGCCGCTGAACTGGTGCGGATACTGGACGATGCGCTGCTCGGGATCGGGAATACCGACGCGGCGCATCATATCGATGGCGCGTTTGATCTTATCCGCCTTGGTCTTGCCCTTGTTCCGATAGGCGATATCGACCATCTGCTGGCTGTAGGAGCGCACAGGAATCTGCGACGTCATGGGATCCTGGAAAACGATCGAGGCCTCCTCGCCTCGGAAGGCTTGAAGCTCACGCTCCGAAAATTCCAGGAGGTTTTTACCGTTGAACAGAATTTCGCCGCCTTCTACAACGCCGTTCCGTGCCAACAACTGGGTCATGGCCCAGATGACTGTGCTCTTACCCGATCCGCTTTCCCCCACGACGCCGATGATCTTGCCACGCGGCGCCTTGAAGCTGACATCGCGCAGCGCATGCACGCGCCCTCGCGGCGTCTTGAAATCCACATTCAGATTATTGATTTCAAATAGATTTTCCACCGCTCAGCGCCCTTTTCTCAGGCGCGGGTCGAACACGTCACGCAGTGCTTCGCCCAGAAATGTGAATCCCAAGGTAGTCAGGACGAGCGGGATACCACCGGCAATTATGGGCCAAGGCGTATCGCGAATGAGCAAATAACCCTCGTTGAGGATGGTTCCCCAACTCGAAGTCGGTGGTTGCACGCCAAGCCCCAGGAACGACAGACCGGCCTCCACGGTAACGACAACGGGGACATCCATGGCCGCCAAAATCAGCAGCGGACCGATCACGTTGGGCATGATGTGACGCCAGATGATTTTCATGGGGTGTGCGCCAAGGGACTGTTCGGCGACGATAAACTCGGTCCCTTTCAACGCCATGGTGCTGGTCCGCGCCAAGCGCGCGTAGCCGGGGATCGATGTAACAATGACGATGGTCAGGATAAGTTCGAGGCTGGGGCCAAGCAGGGAAACCGCCGCCAATGCCAGAACAATGGTGGGGAATGATCGTATGGTGTCGAACAGCATCAACAGAAGATTATCGAGCCAGCGTGGCCCAAAGCCGGCCAACATGCCAAGCATCAATCCGACAAACAGGGAAATCGAAACACCGATAGCTGCAACTTTCAGCGCGACCCTGCCGCCATATAGCACGCGCGAATAAGTGTCGCGTCCCAATTGATCCGTGCCTAGCCAATGATCGGCTGTCGGCCCGGACATACGTTGCGGAATATCCAGCAGGAATGGATCGTGCGTCGCAAACACCGGCGCAAAGATGGCACTCACAAAGAAAAGAATAACCAGCAACAAGCCAAACATGCCGAGACCGTTACTCAGAAAAAGCATAAGCTTTTCCTTGCCCTCGCTCATGTGGGGTTCCTGCGGCGCCGAAGCGCCGGCATCCTGTGGGACGGCGTTGTTAGAGAGTGTCTCTGACACGGGGATCTAGCCATGAAACAACAAGATCGGCCACAAGCGTGACCATGACATACAGTGCGACAGTGACCAGAACGGCACCCTGAACGACGGGGAAGTTACGGCTCAGAACCATGTCGTAGATTATTTTGCCGAGACCGGGGCGGGAAAAAATGATTTCGGCAAATACGGTGCCCGATAACAAACTGCCGAACCCGATCCCGATGAGGGTGATTGTCGGCAGGATGGCGACTTTGAGCGCATAGCGAAAGATGATGGTCCGGGTCTGGAGGCCAAATGCACGAGCCGCGCGGATATAGTTTTCGCCCATAACTTCCAGCATAGAGGCGCGGACCATACGGGCGAGATATCCGACCCAGCCGAGGCCCACGGCGAAGGCCGGGAGAATAAGATGATACACCTGATCCAGGAAATTGCCTTCTTCTCCCGCTCCGATCACGGGCATCCATCGAAGCATAACGGCAAATACAAGGATCGACCAGATAGAGACCAGGAAAGAAGGAACGGCAATCGTCCCCACGGACAGCACGCCGGTAATTCTATCCACCCAGCTATTGGGCTTGAGAGCGGAAAGACACCCAAGCGGAATGCCAATAAGTGCCGACCAGCCAAGGGCTGAAGCGGCAAGAATTAACGTGAATGGCAGTTGTTCCGCGAGGGTCAGCGTGACACTGCGGTTCGAAAAAACATCCGAGCCTAAATCGCCCTGCAGTACATTGCCGATGAATATAAAAAACTGATAGACCAGCGGTTGCTCCAGGTGCATCTTGGCGGCATAGGCAGCCTGGATTTCGGGGGTCGCCCGTGGCCCCAGAGCGATGCTTGCGGGATCACCCGGGATCATGTGCAACATCAAGAACAGCGTAAGG
>SMWH01000117.1 GCA_004357005.1 Gammaproteobacteria bacterium | reverse complement strand
TTCCTTCGTGAAAGTCCTGCATCAGGCGTTGGCGCTTCGTCTGGCGCACGTCGCCAGACAGCATCGCGTTATGGAAACCGTTGGCGGTCAGGTAGTCACTCACGCGTTCCGCAGCATACTTCGTGTTGACGAACACCATGGTGCGTTCGGGGTTCATGCGCTTGAGCAGACCCAGCAACAGGCGGATCTTTTCCTCATTGGCCGGGTAATAGACGGTCTGGGTGACCTCGTCGGCAGTTTTTTTGTCGGCTTCGACCCGGACCATGACCGGGTCATTCATGTGTTCATAGGCGAGTTCGGTCACGCGGTAGGAGAGAGTCGCGGAGAACAGCATGCACTGGCGCAGTTCGCGATCCGGCATGCGTCGAAGCAGGAAGCGCACGTCCTTGATAAAGCCCAGATCGAACATCCGATCCGCCTCGTCAAGCACGAAGACTTCAAGGTACTTGAGCGTGAAAACGTGTTGCTTGAAATAGTCGATGATGCGGCCCGGCGTTCCGATCAGGATATCCACGCCATCCTGGATCTGTTTGCGCTGCTTTTCATAGTCCACACCACCATAGGCCAGGCCGAGTCGCAGACCTGTCTCCTTGCCTATGACGACGGCGTCCTTGTGGATCTGGATCGCGAGTTCCCGCGTAGGCGCCAGGATGAGCGCGCGCAACTTGCCCCGCGGACTCTTTTCGTTCAACAGCCGGTTCATGGTGGCCAGCAGAAAAGCCGCGGTCTTGCCGGTCCCCGTGCGCCCCTGTCCGGCCACATCCCTGCCCTCCAACGCTATTGGCAGGGCATCGGCCTGGATCGGAGTGCAGTGGGTGAAACCCAGCCGCTGCAGCCCCTTAAGCAGCGAATCGGCCAGATCCAGATCGCTGAAAGCCAGATCGGTCACTGCTTGTCCGCTTGGCTTATTCACCCGGAACCGTCCATCGCGGGCCGGGCCGGGCCGTGAAGAGGTCGTTTACAAAGCGTCATGATGCCGTGCTAGACTTGATCCAGTCGGCCGGTTTGGCCGGTCCGGTGAGAGCCGTGGCGGAAGGATCTACTGCCATGGAATCCAGACATAGTACTGTACCGACGACGTCTTCTAAAGTACGCCGTGAAATCGCGGGCATATTCGCAAGCATTTGTCTTTTGAACCGGTCCCGGTAGCCCCGATCGAGCGCGCGCACGATGCGCCATCGGTTTGAGGATTGCGATGATACAGGAGCTTAAACCAAGTGAGTGATCACATTGTTCATGTAACGGATGACACATTCGAAGAGCAGGTTCTGCAGTCAGACCGGCCAGTGCTGGTGGATTACTGGGCCGAGTGGTGTGGACCCTGCAAAATGATCGAGCCGATGCTCATCGAGCTGGCAGCGGAGTATGCTGACAAGGTCACTGTGGCAAAACTGAATATTGACGACAATCCGTCAATACCTCCCAGGTACGGGATCCGCGGTATTCCCACGCTGATGCTGTTCAAGGATGGCAACGTGGAAGCGACCAAAGTTGGTGCAGTTTCGAAATCCCAGTTGACGGCGTTTCTCGACAGCAATATCTGAACAAAACATCGAAGCGGTCGACCGTGAACCGGTGATCGTTTCGGGCCATGTAAGGGCCTGGCAACGAATTGGCCCTGACGACGGAGGAGTGGACGCGACAGAAGTTTCCGTGCTAGCCTGATCGCAGGCGTTTGAGTACGTCGACCTTTCCTTGATCGCATCAACGCGATTCCCTTTGTCCAAACGGCCCCGGTAACAACGGGCCGCACAAACCATATGTCGAACCGGGTGCACCCTTCCCCAGTGGTAACACAACGATGAATCTGACTGAACTAAAGCAACATACCGCCACGGAGCTGATCAACATGGCCCAGGAAATGGGCATGGGGGACAATCTCGCGCGTTCGCGCAAGCAGGATGTAATTTTTTCAATCCTCAAAGCGCACGCCAAAAGTGGCGAAGACATTTATGGCGACGGCGTGCTGGAGATACTTCAGGACGGCTTCGGTTTCCTGCGTTCCGCGGATTGCTCCTATCTGGCCGGCCCGGATGACATCTATGTCTCGCCGAGTCAGATACGGCGGTTCAGCCTGCGTACCGGCGACACGGTGTCGGGCAAGATCCGGCCGCCCAAGGATGGCGAGCGCTATTTCGCGCTGCTCAAGGTCAGCGAGATCAATTATGAGCCGCCGGAAGCGACCAAGGGCAAGGTGCTGTTCGAGAACCTGACGCCCCTGTTCCCGCGCGAACGATTCGTGCTGGAGCGTGGCAACGGCAGCACTGAAGATCTCACCGCCCGGATCATCGATCTGGTGTCGCCCATAGGGATGGGGCAGCGTGGTCTGATTGTGTCGCCGCCCAAGGCGGGCAAGACCATGATTCTGCAGAACATCGCCCAGAGCATCGCCACCAAGTACCCGGAAGTGAAGCTCATCGTGCTGCTCATCGACGAGCGACCGGAAGAAGTCACGGAGTTCGCCCGCTCGGTCAATGCTGAAGTCGTATCCAGTACCTTTGATGAACCCGCCAGCCGGCACGTGCAGGTGGCGGAGATGGTCATCGAGAAGGCCAAACGCCTGGTCGAACACAAACACAACGTGGTGGTCCTGCTGGACTCCATCACGCGGCTGGCCCGCGCTTACAACACCGTTGTGCCCTCATCGGGCAAGGTGCTCACCGGTGGTGTGGACGCGAATGCCCTGCAACGGCCCAAACGCTTCTTTGGCGCCGCCCGTAACATCGAAGAAGGCGGGAGCCTCACGATCCTGGCCACCGCGCTGGTCGATACCGGTTCCAGGATGGACGAGGTCATCTACGAGGAATTCAAGGGTACCGGCAACAGTGAACTGCATCTGGATCGCCGGATCTCCGAGAAACGCGTGTACCCGGCCATCAACATCAACCGCTCGGGCACGCGCCGCGAAGAACTGCTGGTCGAACCAGCGGAGTTGCAGAAAATCTGGGTATTGCTCAAGTTATTGCATCCCATGGACGAACTGGCCGCGATGGAGTTCCTGTTGGACAAGCTCAAGGCCACCAAGACCAACGCGCAGTTCTTTGATTCAATGAAGCGCGCCTGACACGCCGTGGGGCGCGGGCCATGTCTGTCGAAAACCAGGAGGCTGACCGCGCTTTCGCGCTTGGTCTGACCCATCATCAAGCCGGACGGCTGAACGATGCAGAGGATCTGTATCGGAAGGCCCTGGACCTGGTGCCGACTCACGCGGATGCCCTGCATCTTTATGGTGTCTTGAGGGCGCAATCCGGCGATTTCACCCTTGCCGCCGATCTGGTGGAACGCGCGCTGGCCGCACAGCCGGAAAACGCGGATGTATGGTGCAATCTCGGCGCCATCTACCGGCGCGCCGGCGATCTGGGCCGCGCCACGCAGATGCTCACGCGGGCCATCCAACTGGATCCGAACCTGGCGGACGCTCACAACAACCTTGGCAATGTTCTGCACACGCAACACCGCTGGCACGATGCCTTGGGCAGCTACCAGAAGGCTCTGGAACTGGCGCCCACCGTGGACAGCCTGTGCAACGCCAGCATCGTGTTGTTGTACCTGGGTCAGATAAGCAACGCCGTAACTCTCACCCGCCGCGCCGAGCAGTTGGAACCGAACAACCCGCTGGTGCAGGCCTGCATGGGCAGCGTGCTCAGTGCCGTGGGGCGATTGCCCGAGGCCGTCGCGGCGTACCGGCAGTGCCTGGAACTGGATCCTTCCAATGTGGATGCCCGCTACAACCTGGGTGTAACCCTTGAGCAACAGGGCGACTGGACCGGCGCGCTGGAATCCTATCGGGCAACGCTGGTGAGCGATCCCGCCTATATTCGGGCAATGAGCGCCACCTTGTTCATGCAACGTCGCTTGTGTGAGTGGGACGGTACGCGGGAACTGTTTTCACAGGTCCTCGATGCAATCGATCAGGGCCGGCGCGGCATAACGCCTTTTTCCTTTCTGGCCGAAGACAGCACGCCGGCCCAGCAACTGGCCTGCGCGCGATTGTGGAGCGCCGATATCGAGGGAACGGTCGGGCCCGCAGTCGAAGCTGCGGCGCCATCCGGTAAAGGAGCAAGCGACCGAATCACCGTGGGCTATGTTTCGTCCGGGTTCGGCGACCAGCCCACCTCGAGGCTGGCGGTCGAATTGTTCGAACACCATGACAAGATGCGGTTCAGAACCATCGCTTATTCAACACGCCGGCACCCGGACAGTCCGCTGAAACGGCGCGTGCATGACGCCTTCGAAGAGTGGGTGGACGCGGAGAGTCTGAGCCGTCAGGCCCTGTCACAGCGCATCATCGCTGATGGCGTGGATGTCCTGGTGGATATGCGCGGTTACCAGGACCAGGCGGTCAGCGAGGTGTTCGCCATGCGTTCTGCCCCGGTGCAGGTCAGCTTCCTGAGTTTTCCCGCGACTATGGGCGCCGATTTCATGGACTACATCGTGGTGGACCCATTCGTCGCACCAACGAATCAGCAGGAGAATTTTGCTGAGCAGTTTGCATACCTGCCGCACTGCTATCAGCCCAATGACACGCAACGGCGCTTGCCCGACCAGCGCCCCAGTCGGGCGCAAATGGGTCTGCCCGATAATGGTTTCGTTTTCTGTTGTTTCAACAACAGTTACAAGATAAGCCCCGAGGTATTCGACAGTTGGATGCGCATCCTCGAGTCGGTGGATGACAGCGTGCTGTGGTTGCTCAACATGAATCCGGCGGCATCGGTAACGGACAAGCTGCGGCGGGAAGCCGCCGCACGCGGGATTTCGGGGGATCGGCTGATAATTGCCGAACGCATGCCCCACGCGGAGTATCTGGGTTGCCTGGCTGTTGCTGACCTGTTTCTCGATACCTGGCCGTACACCGCACATACCACCGCCAGTGATGCATTGTGGGCAGGCTGCCCGGTCCTGACCCGGGCCGGGGAATCTTTTGCCGGGCGCGTCGCGGGCAGCATTGTTCACACCGTGGGTCTGTCAGAGTTGGTCGTGGATAGCGCCGCCGACTACGAAACCATCGCGGTTCAGTTGGCCCGCCAACCCGAACGGCTTGCCGGATTCCGCGAAGGCCTGGTCAAAGCACGCGACAGCAGTCCGTTGTTCGACATGACGCGCTACACGCGGGATTTCGAAAGTGCCCTGGAACACATGGTGGAGCACCAGCAGGCAGGCAAGCCCCCCATGGGCTTTTCGGTGGATCGAGACACGTCCTGAAGCGGCTTCCGGGATGGCGGCGAACCCGCGCGTGGTCTCGGGCTGAAGTGGTTGCTGTTCCGCAGTTCCCGGCGAGGTTCTCCGGGGGCAACCCGGGTTCAGGGGTCGCAGTTTTACTGCCCGTCCTTCGTGGGGGGTGGGCTGGGATTGCCGATGTCCAGCGTCCAGCGCCAGTTGCCGTCTGACTGTCGTCGCCACACGGTGGTGTATTTACCGTAGCCGGTGACCATCCCCTGTTCCTCGTCATCGAAACGCACCGTGTATTTACCCCAGGTATAGGCCATGTCACCGGATACTTCCGCCTCTTCCGGAGCCCAGGTCAATTCGTATTCCGGACCCTTGGACATTTCATTGACGATGGCGTCGTGGCCCTTGATCGCGTGACCGTTGATAGGCAACCAGACGGCGTCGTCCGCCATGTATCTGTCGAAGGCTGCCGGGGGTCCGTGCTCCTGCGCGTACGCGGCAAATTCCCGGTCGGTATCCATCACGGCCTGGCGGTCCGCAGCTTCATCGGCCCATGTTATTCCGGTCGTCAGAACGACGAGCAGGACTGCCGGTATCAAGTTATGCATTACTGTTTTCCTTTGGCTTGTTGGCGGTCCCGCGCAACGGCGCGGTAGCCGATATCGTGGCGGTAATAAACGCCGTCCCAGCGGATGGTGCCAACCCGTTCGTAGGCGCGCGCCTGCGCTTCGGTCACGGATTCCCCCAGCGCGCACACGCACAGCACGCGACCTCCGCTGGTCACGACCTGTTCGGCTTTGAGGGCGGTGCCTGCGTGGAACACTTTGATGTCGGGCGTATCTTCATTGAGTCCGCTGATGACTTTCCCCTTCTCGTAGCTGCCCGGATAACCGCCCGCAGTCATCACCACACCCAGACAGGCTCGAGAGTCCCACTCGGCGTGATGGCGGTCCAGGGTTCCATCAAGAGCTGCCTCGCACAGCGCAGTCAGATCGCAGCGCAGGCGCATCAGAATCGGCTGGGTCTCCGGATCGCCGAGGCGAACGTTGAACTCCAGTACGCGCGGCACGCCGTCGTCGCCGATCATGACGCCCGCATACAGGAATCCGCGAAAAGGCGCACCGTCTTGGGCCATCCCGCGGACCGTGGGCAGCATGACCTCTTCCATGATGCGTGAGTGCATCTCGGCGGTGATCACCGGCGCTGGCGAATAGGCGCCCATGCCGCCGGTGTTGGGTCCCCTGTCTCCGTCATCCCGGGCCTTGTGGTCCTGGGAGCTGGCCAGGGGCAAAACGTGTGTTCCATCGACGAGCGCGATGAAGCTGGCTTCTTCGCCGCTGAGAAATTCTTCCACGACGATGCAGCGCCCCGCATCACCGAATGCCGACCCGCTCAGCATCTCGTCCGCCGCCGCCTGGGCCTGTTCGATACTGTCGGCCAGGATGACGCCTTTTCCCGCAGCCAGACCATCGGCCTTGACCACCAGGGGTGCGCGCTGTTCGGCAATCCAGCGCCGCGCGTCACCGGCGTCGCTGAAACTGCGGTAGACGGCGGTGGGGATATTGTGGCGTGCCAGAAAATCCTTGGTGAAAGCCTTTGAGCCCTCCAGCCTGGCCGCGCCGGCGGACGGCCCGAAACAGCGCAGCCCTTCCGCCTCGAAGCGGTCCGCGATCCCGGCCACCAGCGGAGCTTCTGGCCCCACTATGGTGAGGCCGATGGCAGCGTCCCGCGCAAAGGTGACGAGTTCGTCGATGGCCTCGGCGTCGATGGGAACGTTTTCGGTGTCGGCTTCCAGGGCGGTTCCGGCGTTGCCGGGTGCGACGAACACCCGGGAGACCCTCGGGGATTGCCCGAGTTTCCAGGCCAGGGCGTGTTCCCGGCCGCCGCCGCCTACGACGAGGATTTTCACCGCACGAGCTCCTGCATCGGACAAGGCGTATATGCTACGGAAAGCTCCGCGTCCGGTCTAATGAGCTGTTCGAAACACAGGGCTTGCGCGGGTCGTGCCGAATGGCACTGTCAGGGGCTTCGAGCGGCAACTATCTTCGGAACGACCATCGCTTCTTTTCTTTCTTTTTTGGGGACAGACATGCAAGTTCGAATGCGCTGGCTCGTCGTGGCGGCAGCCCTGTCAGCGGGCGTGGCCGCGGCAGACGCGGGCCATTACATCTATGGCGAAATCCTGACGCGGGACGGCGAAACCGTCGAAGGCCTGTTGCGTTGGGAAGGTGAAGAGGTCTACTGGACGGATCACTTCAACGGGACCAAGGCTGATAACCCCTATATCGGGCAGCTTTCCGCCGAGGACAAGAAATACCTCCTCTCCGGCCGGCCGATCGTGGTAGAGGAGTGGACCGATGTCTTCCAGGTATTCGAACGAATCAGTTTTTCCAGTGAGTACGAATCGCTTCACGCTTTTGCCGTTCGTTTCGGCGATGTGGACAAGCTGGTGCGCGGTGATGGCGACAAAGTGACGGTACATTTCCGCAATGGCGACACGCTGGAACTGGAGGGCGGGTCTAACGACATCGGCGCGGACGTCTCGGTGCTGCATTCCAATGGTGAGGAATCCGAGTGGAGATGGCGGGAAATCAAGGAGGTGCGATTCCGGGCGGCGCCTGCGGAGTCGAAACACTTCTTTGGGGGCATCAATTTCGGGACGGTAAGCACCAGCGCTGGTGAGTTCACCGGCATCGTTCAATGGGACCACGATGAACGCCTTTCCGTTGATGTTCTTGACGGACAACAGGACGGTGAAGAGGTGACCTTGTCATTCGGCGACATCGCATCCATCGAAAAAGTCGGCAACGCCAGCAAGGTCACGACCATCGAAGGTGATACTTTCCTGTTGGATGGTACCAACGATGTTGACGACGATAACCGCGGCATCATCGTGGACACACTGGATCTGGGCCGCGTGGACATCCCCTGGAAGCAGTTCGAATCCGTGCGTTTCGAAAAAACACCGTCATCCGTTGCGCGCCGGGAAGACTTCGCGTTGCCGCGTTCCCTGCAAGGTACGGTCACAACCAGTGATGGGAAAACCCACACCGGGCGCGTCGTCTTTGATCTGGACGAGAGCCTGGATGTGGAAATGCTGGACGGGAGCAGTGACGGGATTGACTATGCCATCCCGTTTCGAAATATCGCCCGGCTGGATCATGAGCATGTAACGCGTCTCGATGTGACTCTGAGAACCGGCCGCAAGCTGACGCTCAGGAAGGCCGACGCTGGTGTCGCCAACGACGGAATCCTGGTGTTCGGCGAATCCGATGAGCCGCGCTATCTGCGCTGGGAAGACGTTACGGCGGTGAGTTTCGAGTAAGTCCTTTGTTGTTTCCGGACTGGACTTGACGTACGGAGTTGGCGCGGCGCATGATGCCCCCAGCCCGCAGGAGGGCGGGGTGTCATGGCCCGGCCGGAACGGAGTTTCCGGCCGGGCCGTATCTTGTCCGGACTAGTCTTGTTCGTCCGTGTCTTCGCTGAGATCGTCCAGCAGTTCTTCAATCGCGTCCATGATGGCGCCGCCCTTGTCCCGGGCCTGAGCCTCGAGCACTTTCAACGCGGCAGCGGACACTACCGCGGCCGTGATCTGCTGCATGATCTGATAGCTCACCTGTTCCGGCGTGCCGGACAGGTCGCGCATCACCAGCCGGTTAATGCCGAAAGTCAGTGGTTCCGCGAGCACGTCCGAAACAAGCCGCGCCTGTGCCTTGTCCATTTCCAGCAGATCGATGACGAGGTGCATTGCTTCGTCGCCAGATGCGGGCTCGGAATTATTTCCGGAACGGGCAGAGTAGTTACTGATGTTTTCCTGGAGCTGCTTGAAATTGGTGTCGAGCCCCCTGGATTCCACCTGAACCGTCACATCACTTGCAAAAATCTTTCGAATGACGCGGTAGTCATCCGGATCCAGCTGTGCGGACGCCTCGCCAATGCGAAAAGCGGGATCGGAACTGAAGCCGGGCGGGTTGGCTATTTCCAGATCGTGGATGACCACCAGCCTGTCACCCAGCGACAATTCCACGGAGCTAACGCTTACCCGGGTTCCGACCACGCGGGTCCCGGAATCCTCGATCATGTTCTTGACGAAGCGATCGATGTTGCTGACAAAAAAGACGGCGCCGACCCCGACGACAGCGACGACGAGCAGAACAATAATCAGTATCTTGCGGATGACACACCCCCTTGGGCTTAAGGAATTGGGTTAATGAAACCGGTTAACGAACGGCGCTGACGAATGGTTTGCCTGATCGGTTCAAGCCTGTTACCCGGCGTGCACCGGTTGGTACAGTTCCAGGCGATTCCCATCGGCGTCCCGTATCCAGGCGAAATGCCCGTATTCTTCGTCCTCTCGCTTGATCGCTTCGATACCTTGTTGTTTCAGATCGTCCAGCAACGCGTCCAGATCGTTCACACGCAGGTTGAGCATGAACGGCTGATCGCCATACATGTCATCAGGCTCTTCTTCGGTGTCCCTGGACGGCATGGGCTTTCGCGCACGCATGATGGCGAAAGTCGTGTCCAGGCGGTTTGCCGGATTGTCCGGATCCAGACCCCAGAACACCTGATAGAAAGCCCCGAACTCCTCGCTGCCTTCAAATGCAAGCCCGAGCTTGTCCCGATACCAACCGGCGAGTCTCGCCGGGTCCTCGGAGAACACAAACGCGCCTCCGACTCCGTTCACGTGGCTCATATCTGGATGCCCTCCCATTCAAGGTCCATCGGTCTGGACTAGTGCCGAAAATGCCGGATGCCGGTAAACACCATGGCCAATCCGTGCTCATCCGCCGCCTGTATGACTTCTTCGTCCCTTTTTGAGCCACCGGGCTGAATAACAGCCGAGATGCCCGCCTCGGCCGCGGTGTCGATGCCATCGCGGAACGGAAAGAAGGCGTCCGAGGCCATCACCGCGCCGGCAAGATCGAGATTTTCCTCAGCCGCCTTGAGGGCCGCGATGCGCGCGCTCCACACCCTGCTGCTCTGTCCGGCGCCGATGCCCAGGGTCCGTCCGTCCTTCGCGTAAACAATGGCGTTGGATTTGACGAAGCGGGCTACCCGCCAGGCGAACGCCAGATCGGTTTTTTCCCGGTCGTCCGGGGGGCGTCCGGTGACGACCCTGAGATCGTCCCCGGTGAGTTCGCGCGTGTCGGCGTCCTGGACGAGAATGCCGCCTCCCGCGCTCCGGAAGTCGGGTTCGGGAGTGCCGGGCGCCGCCCGTGTACCGCACGCGAGCACTCTGAGAGCGGGCTTTGCCGCCAGCGCTTCCCGGGCAGCAGCGTCCACCGTGGGGGCCACGATGACCTCGGCGAACTGGTTTTCGATGACGCGTTTTGCCGTGGCCTCATCGAGTTCACGATTGAAGGCGATGATCCCGCCATAGGCGGAGGTGGGGTCACAGGCAAAGGCGGCTTCATACGCCGCTATCAAATTGTCACCGACTGCAACGCCGCAGGGGTTGGCGTGTTTGACGATCACGCAGGCCGGTACCTCAAAACCCGCGGCGCATTCCCAGGCAGTTGCGGCATCGGCAATGTTGTTGAAAGACAGTCCCTTGCCCTGCAGTTGTTCGGCGCCACACACCAGCCCGTGCCCGGGCGCAAACTCGGCGAAAAACGCGGCGCGTTGATGCGGATTCTCGCCATAGCGCAGGTCGCGTTGCTTGTGCAGCAACAGCGAGTACAGATTCGGAAAAGTTTCTCCGGAACCGACGCCGGTTTCACCGCTCAGGTAATTGCTGATCATCGCGTCGTAACGGGAGGTATGCGCGAATGCCTTGGTAGCCAGCGTATACCGCGTCTGGAGACTTGTGGCGCCGTCAGTGGCGATCTCCTGCAGCACGCGGGCATAGTCGGCGGGATCCACTACCACGGTGACCGACGCATGATTCTTGGCGGCCGCGCGCACCATGGCCGGCCCGCCGACGTCAATGTTTTCCAGCGCGTATTGCAGATCACAACCGGGATCAGCCACGGTCTTCTCGAAGGGATAGAGATTGACCACGACCATATCGATGGGTTCGATGGTGTTTTCGGCCATGACAGCTTCGTCAATGCCGCGCCGGCCGAGAATCCCACCGTGAATCCGCGGGTGCAGTGTCTTGACGCGTCCACCCATGATTTCCGGGAAACCCGTGTATTCGGCTACATCGGTGACGTCGATACCGTTTTCCCTGAAAAGTTCGGCGGTTCCACCAGTAGAAATGATCGAGAAACCGTGTGCGCTCAGTTCCCGGGCGAACGGAACAACGCCCGTTTTTTCGGAAACGCTGATCAACGCGCGACGTGCGGCGTCGGTGGTCATTCGGGGGTCTCATTCAGGACGCAGCACGTGGGTGGCGCCCTGCTCGGCGTCACAGCAGCTTGTACTGCTTCAGTTTCTTGCGCAGCGTGCCTCGATTTATACCCAACATCTCCGATGCAAGAGTCTGATTGCCACCGGTGCGATGCATGACGACTTCCAGCAAGGGGGGTTCGACTTCCTGCAGGACCATTTTGTAAAGTTCCTGCGGTTGATGTCCGTTCAAATCCTTGAAGTAGCGGTTGACTGAGCGGCGAACGCTGTCCTGAATCGGAGCTGTGCTGTTTGTTTTGTTCGTCGTCGCCGACCGGGTAGTCGCTGTCGCTCGCCTTGCCGATTTCATCGCTACTCGCGCCTCGTTTGTGTCGGCTGGGAATAACCAACCCCCGAAGATTTGCCCTTGGCAAGTCTTCGTCGTCCCTGTCAGCGTGGAGCGGTAGGTATGTGGGTCATGCCTGATGGTGACATCCGATCATGATCATGTTCGGTGTGACCGAGCATGCCCCCTTTCTCAATATAATTCACGCCGCCGCGGGGGAGCAATCATACTCCCAATGCCGGGTCAGGAACAGGGAAAACGCACGGCTGTCGCGGATTTTTTTTCTTTGTTGCACGCTGTTGAGAAGCGTTACACAGCGCGCTGATTAGACTGAAAAAAAATTAGTTGAACAGCGTCTAACGAAACCGGAACTCAAAGGCCACCGCGTCATCTCCCGGATCTTCTGTTTCGAAGACCATGTGAATTGGCGTGTTGGGCGGCATGCCCGTCTCCTGGTCAGTGCCCGAATTCAGATAGATATCCGGTCCAAAGCGCCGCATTGTCAGCAACGTGCCGTTGAGATCCGCCAGGGTGATCTCCAGCATGGGCCATTCCTGGGGGTGCGCCGCGTGGTTGATCATGGTTGCGCTGATCAGCAACGCATTTTCCACACTCGGGTGCGGCTGCACATCGCGGCTGACCAGGCTCAGGCGTTCAGGCTCCCGGGGCAGGGGCATCGTGCATCCCGAGATGGAGCATATATTTTCGGCGAATGCTCTCAGCGGCGGAAATCCCGTGATGGCTTCGCGCGACAGCATGCCTTGCGCCAGCAAACCCAGTGTGAGCAGGATGCTGCCGGCGCCCCAGACAAGCGTGGCTGCGATGCGGGATGATTTCCGTGAGGGCGCCAGCGGGGGTTCCGGTAGTTGCGCCACAAAACCTTCTTCTTCGAGAGATTCGCCCAGGCTGGTATCGTCGAAAGCCAGATCGGCCCCTTCCAGCGGCGGAAGATCTGAAAGATCGAAAACCGGTTCCGTGTGTACAGGACGCGCAGGGCCGGGATCGGGTTCCTGGCCGGCGTCTTCCGGCGGGTCTTCCTCTTCCAGGATGGCTCCTTCCAGAATTCCCGGCATTCCGGGTACCTGGGAGCGGCAAAAACCGGCACGCGTGGCGTCGGGGGGGATTGTTTCCGGCAGACGATCCCGCAGGTTGATCAGCGCGTCGAAGGCTTCGCGACAATGACCGCAGCGTGTCCGGCCGCTGGCACGCATGAGCTGATCGACGGTGGCCTCAAAGACCGTGTCGCAATGTGGGCACTGAGTTATCAACATGATGTGGTCCCGAAGCCATTCTATCCCGGTGACGGACGCCTGGCGCCAACCCGGGCCAACCGGGCCCGTCAGTGGCTTCAAGGAGGGCGGCTTCAGCCGCAGACCGGCGGTCCCCGGGCCAATTCGAGCGTGATCCGCAGCCCACGGAAGGGCATGGCTTCTCTACGGAACCGTTTCTGCCGGGGTGTCCGGGAAGTGGAGGCCATGAGTTGTTTGGCAAACCGTGTCCCTCAGGTTGTTCCGGAGGTGAAGGCCCACGGCGCCTATCCTCGCTTTGCCAGACGTTTTTCCAGGTAGTGAATATCGGTGCCGCCTTGCCGGAAGGCGTTGTCCATGAGGATGTGTTGGTGCAGTTCCACATTGTTGCTGACCCCCTCGATGACGATTTCGTCCAGAGCCACCCGCATGCGGGCCAGTGCGTTTTCCCGGTCGTGGCCGTGCGCAATCAGTTTGCCGATCATCGAATCATAGTTGGGCGGGATCTCGTAGCCGTCATAAATGTGTGTGTCTACCCGGATGCCTGGACCGCCGGGAGCGTGAAACTCGTGGATGGTTCCTGGCGACGGGATGAAGGTTTGGGGGTCTTCAGCATTGATCCGGCATTCGATGGCGTGGCCCTGGATTTTCACGTCCTTCTGGCTGACCGACAAGGGCTGGCCGTCG
>SMWH01000116.1 GCA_004357005.1 Gammaproteobacteria bacterium | reverse complement strand
GGCTGCGATTCTGTTTCTGGGCGGTTGGCTCTCGCCATTGCCCGTCAGCTGGCAGGCAGCGGTGGCCGACGTGCCGCTCATTGGTTTTGTCGTTGGTTCGGGTTTTCACTGGTTCTTTTTCAAGATTTTTGTGTTCCTGTTTTTTTATCTCTGGTTTCGGGCGACGTTTCCCCGATACCGCTACGACCAGATCATGCGCCTGGGCTGGAAAGTGTTCATTCCCATCACGATCGTATGGTTGCTGGTGGTGGCCTGGTGGAGCATTACGGGTTTCGGCCCCTGGTGGGATGTGGTTGAAGTGGTGGCGCAGTCATGACGCCGGTCATCAACTATTTCAGGAGCCTGTTGCTTCTCGAGTTGTGGCGGGGTCTGGCCGTCACCGGACGGCATTTCTTCGCCAGGAAGTTCACGATCCGGTATCCGGAAGAAAAGACCCCCCAATCGCCGCGTTTCCGGGGTTTGCACGCACTGCGTCGCTACGTCAACGGCGAAGAACGCTGTATCGCCTGCAAGCTGTGCGAAGCGGTGTGTCCGGCCCTGGCCATCACCATTGATTCGGAACAGCGCGCCGACGGTACGCGTCGAACCACGCGTTATGACATCGACCTGTTCAAGTGCATCTACTGCGGTTTCTGTGAGGAATCCTGCCCCGTTGATGCCATCGTGGAAACTGGTATTTACGAATTCCACATGGAAAAACGCGGCGAACATATCATCACCAAGGATCAGTTGCTGAAAGTCGGTGACATGTACGAACAGGATATCGCTGCCGCGCGGCGGGCGGATGCACCGTATCGATAAGCCTTGTCGATGACTTTTGAGCAAATAATTTTTTACTGGTTCGCGGCTGTATTGACCGCATCGGCGGTGACGGTGATCACCGTGCGCAACCCGGTGCATGCGGCGCTTTTCCTGGTGCTCTGTTTTTTCACCAGCGCGGGGCTGTGGCTCCTTCTCGAGGCTGAGTTCCTGGCCCTCACGCTTGTGCTCGTTTACGTGGGTGCGGTGATGGTGCTGTTTCTGTTCGTGGTCATGATGCTGGATATCAACGTCGAGCAGTTGAAGCAGGGTTTTGTACGCTATCTGCCAGTCGGCGCGCTGGTGGCGGTCGTCGTCATGATCGAACTGCTGGTCGTTGTGGCCGGGCCGAATTTCGGCGTGGAGCGTTTCGGCCCGCCCGTCAAGCATGACGCGGATTACAGTAATACCGCGGAACTGGGTTACACCCTGTATACCGACTATGTGTACCCCTTCGAGATCGCGGGTGTGATTCTGCTGGTGGCGATCATCGCGGCGATCCTGCTGACGCTGCGCAAACGCCCGAAAACCCGGTACCAGAACCCGTCAGAACAGGTACAGGTGCGCAAGGAAGACCGTCTGCGCATCATCAAGATGGATTCGGAGCCTCCGACTGAGGGTAGATAACGAGATGGTGCCACTTTCACATTTCCTGATTCTCAACGCGATTCTGTTCAGCCTCAGCATGGCGGGCATTTTCCTCAACCGGAAGAACGTGATCATTTTGTTGATGGCGATCGAGCTCATGCTGCTTGCGGTGAACATGAATTTCATCGCCTTCTCGCGTTATCTCGACGACCCGGCAGGGCAGGTTTTCGTGTTCTTTGTCCTGACGGTTGCCGCGGCGGAGGCGGCGATCGGGTTGGCGATCCTGGTGGTGGTGTTCCGTAGCCGTCGGACGATCAACGTGGCTGAATTGGACGAGTTGAGGGGTTAACCCGCGCGGACAAGCTGACAACATGATCGAAACCGTCTATCTCAGCATTGTGATCGCCCCGTTGCTCGGCGCGCTCATCGCGGGTCTGCTGCACCGCCAGGTGGGTCGGCGTGGCGCGCAATGGGCGGCGCTGCTTGGCGTCGGCTTGTCCTGCGTGTTGTCGTTCTATGTGCTGTATCGCTTCGTGTTCCTCGATCAGCCGGATTTCAACGGCAACGTGTACACGTGGATGGCCGTCGATGGTTACGGCTTCTACGTGGGTTTTCTGGTAGATCACCTGACGGCGCTAATGATCGCCGTTGTGACCTTTGTGTCGTTGATGGTGCATATCTACACCATCGCTTATATGGCTGATGATCCCGGTTACCAGCGATTTTTCAGCTATATCGCCCTGTTTACCTTCTCCATGCTGATGCTGGTGATGGCCAACAACTTTTTGCAGTTGTTTTTCGGCTGGGAAGCGGTCGGGCTGGTGTCGTATCTGCTGATCGGTTTCTGGTACAAGCGTCCGACGGCGATCGCCGCGAACCTCAAAGCCTTCATTGTCAATCGGGTCGGTGACTTCGGGTTCCTGCTGGGTATTGCAGCCGTGCTGGCTTACTTCGGGACCCTGAGTTACGCGGAGGTTTTCGCGGGCGCGCCGATCGTGGCCGGGGAGACCATGGAGATCATTCCGGGCCGGCCATCCGGGGTGATCACAGTCATCTGTCTGCTGTTGTTTGTCGGCGCCATGGCCAAATCGGCGCAGATCCCGCTGCACGTGTGGCTGCCGGATTCCATGGAAGGCCCGACTCCCATATCAGCGTTGATTCACGCGGCGACCATGGTGACCGCGGGCATCTTCATGGTGGCACGCATGTCGCCGCTGTTTGAGTTCTCCGAAACGGCCCGGGTCGTCGTCTTAGTGATCGGCGCGATGACCGCGTCCTTCATGGGGCTCGTGGGCATCGTGCAGAATGACATCAAGCGCGTTATTGCCTACTCGACTATCTCGCAACTGGGTTACATGACCGTTGCGTTGGGCGCGTCTGCCTACGCCGGCGCTATTTTTCATCTGGTCACGCATGCTTTTTTCAAAGCCCTGCTGTTCCTTGCCGCGGGATCGGTGATCATTGCCCTGCACCACGAGCAGGACATGCGCAAGATGGGTGGACTGCGGAAGCTGATGCCGGTGACGTATTGGACTTTCCTGATCGGCGCGCTGGCTCTGATCGGTTTTCCAGGGTTGTCCGGATATTTCTCCAAAGACGCCATTATTGAGGCCGCTCATCTGTCCAACCAGCACTATTCCAACGCCGTGTACTGGACGATTCTCAGTAGTGTGTTTGTCACGGCGTTGTATACCTTCCGGATGGTCTTCATGACTTTCCACGGGGAGCCGCGGATGGACGACAAGATTCTGTCGCATGTGCGTGAATCGCCCGCGGTGATTACGGTACCGCTGCTAATGCTGGCCATCTTGTCCGTGATTGTGGGCGCGATCGTCGCGGGGCCGTTGCTGTTTGAGCGCTGGTTTGGTGACTCGATATTCGTGTTGGCCCAAAACGACGTACTGACACAGATGGGCCTGGGTTGGCATGGGCCGCTGGCCTTTGTTTTGCACGCGATCCGGAACCCGGCTTTCTATTTCATGCTGGCCGGTGTCTTCACGGCCTGGGTGTTCTACATCTGGAAACCGGAACTGCCGGGTGTGATCGCGAAGCGCTTGTCACTGTTCTACAGGATCCTCGTCAACAAGTACGGTTTCGACGAGTTGTATCAGAACGTGATCGTCCGGGGCAGCGTGGGTCTGGGCCGATTCGCCTGGCGTTATGGGGATCAGGCGTTGATCGATGACGGGCTCGTGAACGGTGCGGCGCGGGTCGTCAAACAGGCATCCGCGTCTGTCCGGCGGATACAGACGGGTTATCTGTTCCAGTATGCCTTCGCCATGATTCTGGGTCTGGTCGCGTTGCTTTCGGTATTCGTCGTGTGGCAGGTCTACGGCGTCTAAAAGGAACGTCGAGCAAAAAGAACACACATACACAAATGTCTCAGCTTCCCATACTCAGCATCGTTATCTGGCTGCCGGCCCTGGTGGGCGTCTTGCTCATCGTCGCCGTGCGCTCGCGCCAGACGGCACGCTGGCTGGCGCTGCTGACTTCACTGGTCACCTTCGGCGTCAGCCTGCAGCTTTACGCGGGTTTTGATACGTCCACCGCGGCCATGCAGTTTGTCGAACACCGCAGTTGGATACCGGGGTTGAATATCAACTACGCGCTGGGTATCGATGGGATCGCGTTGCCGCTTATTCTCCTGACCACCTTTATTTCCGTGCTCGTCTTTATTTCCGGCTGGAGTGTGATCCAGAGCCGGGTTCAGCAGTACCTGGGTGCGTTCCTGATTCTGCAGGGTTTCATGAGCGGGGTCTTCGCCGCCCTTGATGGGGTGCTGTTCTACGTTTTCTTCGAAGGCATGTTGGTGCCGATGTTTCTCATCATTGGGATCTGGGGTGGGCCGAATCGGGTCTACGCTACCTTGAAGTTCTTCCTGTACACCTTCTTCGGTTCCGTCTTCACGCTGATAGCGCTTGTTTATCTGTATTTCAGCAGCGGGACCTGGGTGATTGCGGAGTGGTACGTGATGCCCCTGTCGCTCACCGAGCAGACCTGGATATTCCTGGCTCTTCTGGTGGCTTTCGCCGTCAAGGTCCCCATGTGGCCGGTACACACGTGGCTGCCCGATGCTCACGTTGAGGCGCCGACTGGCGGCTCGGTCGTTCTGGCGGCAGTCATGTTAAAGGTGGGCGGCTATGGTTTTCTGCGTTTCAGTTTGCCGATCACGCCGGACGCCAGTTCCGAACTCGCGTGGCTGGTCATCGGGTTGTCGCTGGTCGCTGTGGTGTATATCGGCTTCGTGGCGCTGGCGCAGGATGATCTCAAGAAGTTGATCGCCTATTCCTCCATCGCCCATATGGGTTTTGTGACTCTGGGTACCTTCGCTATCTACATGATTGCTCGCCAGAACAGCGGCATGCAGGGCGCTGTCCTGGGTCTTGAAGGCGCCATGGTTCAGATGATTTCCCATGGCCTGATCTCCGGCGCACTGTTTTTGTGTGTCGGCGTGCTCTATGACCGCATGCATTCGCGGATGATCTCTGACTATGGTGGCGTCGTAAATACCATGCCGTGGTTCGCGGCCCTGCTGGTGCTGTTTGCGATGGCAAACGCGGGTCTGCCGGGCACTTCGGGCTTCGTCGGCGAATTCATGGTCATCATGGCCAGCTTCAAGGCCAATGTGTGGTACGCGGTGCTGGCTGCGACCACTCTCGTTCTGGGCGCGGCCTATACGTTGTGGATGGTCAAGAGGGTCGTCTTTGGTGATGTGGGCAATGAGCGTGTGGCAACGTTGACGGATATCAACGGGCGTGAAGCGTTGGTGCTGGGGTCGCTGGCGGTGGGCGTCGTGTTACTGGGGGTTTGGCCAGACCCACTGGTGGAAGTCATGCATGCCAGCGTCGATCAACTGTTGAACCAGGCCACCCAGTCGAAATTGGCCGTAACAATCGTGCAGGGCGGATAAGGGATGTTTGGACTCGATGAACTCGTTCCGGTCATGCCGGAAATCCTGATACTCACCATGGCGTGCGTCGTTCTGTTGCTGGATCTCTTCATGTCGGAACGCCGCCGTGGCCTGGTGCATGCGGTCTCGGTCGCGACGCTGCTGGCCGCGATCGTGCTGACGCTGGGCCCGAGAGGTTCCGGTGACGCGGTGATACTCAATGGCACCTTCATCCGCGATCTCATGGGTGATGTTCTCAAGGTGTTTATCTATCTGTACACCATTGGGGTGTTTTTCTACGCGAAGAACTATCTGCGCCAACGCGGCCTGTTCAAAGGTGAGTTCTATGTACTGTGCCTGTTCGGCGTGCTGGGCATGGCGATCATGGTGTCCGCCTGGAATCTTGTCACTCTGTATCTGGGCCTGGAGTTGCTGGCGCTGTGTTCCTATGCGCTGGTCGCCATGGACCGGGACTCCGGCACAGCCGCGGAAGCGGCCATGAAGTACTTCGTGCTGGGAGCGCTGGCTTCGGGAATGCTCCTGTATGGCATGTCCATGATCTATGGAGCTACCGGGACGCTCAGCATCCAGGAGATTGGTCAGGCAGTACTCACGATGGGTGGTGACGACCTGGTGCTGGCCTTTGGGTTGACCTTCATCGTGGTGGGCGTTGCCTTCAAGTTCGGTGCCGTGCCGTT